>JBMUAP010000095.1:0-8941 GCA_049454155.1 Blastocatellia bacterium | reverse complement strand
CCTCGCGGGTCGAACCTTTGGCATGGCGATGCAGCAACTGCGGCTGGCACCGCTCGCCACCGGAGCGACGCGCATCTACTGGCACCAGCACCTGCGACGCGCCGCCGGTGCCACCCTGGCCTTCTGCTGCCCTCCGCTCAACCTGCTGGCGCGCGCGCTCCATCGCCGGGGACTCTCCATTCCAGACCAGTTCTCCGGAACGATCCCGGTCGAAATTCCACGATCCCCCCGCGCCCACTGATCGACCTTCGGATCGAGAGGTTGCCGAGTTGTGGAAAAGCCCCCGCTGGGGGGCCCGTCCACCTGCCTCCCCTTCCCTGCCCGCATCGCAAGAGACCTGATTCTCCCGCAGTAGACTGACAATGGACCTCTTCCTTCTGCAAGCCCTGATCGACGAGATGTCGCCGTGGATCATTGGACGATCGGTCGGGCGGATCGACCAGCTTGGAACGACAGACCTCCTGCTCGACCTGCACCTGCGGGACGGTCGTCGGCTCCATCTCTCGACGGACCCGCACCGCTTGGCCTGTTACCTGACCGATCGAACCCACCGCCAATTTTTCATTGGATCACGCAAAGATACCCCGATGGTTGCGCTTCTCAAGAAGCATCTCGAAGGAAGACGACTCAGGGAGGTGATCCCCCTCGGCTACGATCGCGTCGTCCGGTTTGTCTTCACCAAAGAGGCGGAGGCTCCGGAAGAGGAGGGAGAAGATGGGGAGCGTACGCTGGTCGTCTGGTTGACCGGACGCTCGGCCAATGTCTGGCTGCTGGCCGACGGCGAGGTGGTCGCCCGGCTGCGTGAGCGAGAGGGGCGGGGAGAGGGCCGAGGGTATGCCGATCCGCCCCCGTCGGGCGATCGGCTCGACCCGACCACCTGCCAGGTGGAGCAGCTCCGCGAGCGGCTGGTACGAGAAGCTCCGGCCACCCCAGACGAGCCGGCCCTCGCGGCGGCCATCGAGCGATCACTCATCGGATTCACTCCCAGGCTGTCGCGGGAGCTGGCCTTCCGGCTCACCCCGCCCGCACACCTCGAGACCGTCTGGCCCAAGCTGCAGGCGCAACTCTTCCCCACGGCCCCTGGGGTGACCCTCTATTCGAGCCCCTCCTGGGAGGAGCTGCAGCGGGAACCCGGCCGGGCGGAGATGCAGCTGGCGCTGAGCGTGATCCCGCTGACACACCTCTCCGAGCTCTCCGCCGTCAGCTTCGCCTCTGCCAACGAGGCCATGGCCCGCTTCCAGACCTTCCTCGACGAACGGGCGGCAGTCCGCGCTCTCCAACAGCGCATCCAGACCCATCTGACAACCCGTCGTCGCAAACTCGAGGCCCTCCTCGCCAATCTCGACCGGGAGACGGCCAAGTACGCCGAGACAGAGCAGTGGCAACGACAGGGGGAGCTGCTCCTCGCCAATGCCCATCAGGCGATCCTCACGGAGCACGGGACCTTCCTTGTGGTCAACTTCTTCGACGAGGCAGAGGATCTGGTCGAGATCGACACTGCTGGAAAGAAGGAGCCCCAGGAGGCCGCCGAACACTACTTCCGCTTGGCCCGCAAGGGACGCCACGCCCGCTCATCGATCGAGGCCCGCCGCCCCGCGATCCTGGCCGAGTTGCAGAGCCTCCACGCTGCACGGGATCTCGCCAACGAGGCGACCTCGCACGCCCCCCTCGAGGCCCTCACGCTCTCCCTCGGGCTTGCCACTCCGCCAACCCCCTCCGCCACCAAGCCCGCCGCTACCGGGCGGCCACCGGAGAAGCGCGAGGCGATCCCGGGCGTCCGCCGCTATCGATCGAGTGATGGCTTCGAGATTCTCGTCGGCAGAACCGACCGCGATAATGACCACCTCACCAACCGGATTGCCCGCTCTCACGACCTCTGGCTGCACGCCGCCGACTACCCCGGGTCCCACGTGATCCTGCGCAACCCACGCCGGCTCCCCATCCCCTTCCGCTCCCTCCAGGAGGCCGCCCAGCTCGCCGCCAAGTTCAGCCAAGCCCGCGAGGCCCCCAAGGTCGCCGTCCACTACTGCGAGAAGAAGTTTGTCACCAAGCCGAAGGGCTTCCCCCCCGGCCAGGTCCGCCTCGCCTCGTTCAAGACGATCCTCGTTGAACCAGGCGAGCCCGCTGAGCGACTCCTCACGAACTGAAGAGACAGATTCGCAGGTTTCTGCAGATTTCCAGGGATGAACGCTGATTCAGGCAGGTATTCTACAGGCCCTTCCGGTTCTTGGCTCTCACCATCCATCCGGTTTTCATCTGCGAGAAGCTGCAGAATCTGTGGTAGAATTCTTCTTCTATTTGCGCTAGAATATATGGCCTTTATATTGATTTCGTTCAACAAAAGAACGGAAGTTCTACGCGAGATGGTCCCCCTGGAAACTGTCCTTGAACTGCTAAGCGCGGCATGTCGGCAAGACAGCGCACGTGATGCGATACGTCCTCGGAAAACTTGAGCTTCACACCGCTTTGCGCCGGCTCTCCTTTGACGGCGAACCCATCCCGGTCAGTCAACTGGCGATCGATATTCTGCTCTTTTTGATTGAGCGGAATGGCGAGGTGGTCTCGAAGAGTGAGTTGCTGCAGGCGGTTTGGCCAGAGGAACCGGCGAATGAGATGAGACTGGTCAAGCAGATCAGCCTGCTCCGTCGGTTGGTCGAGAGGTTCCCCTCTGCACCGCCCATTATCGTCACTGTCTCCGGATCGGGATACCGGACTGATCGATGGGAAGTCAGGCCGTCTGGTACGCCGGCTGTGGAGATAGCCGATCAGGCGGCAAGCCGTGGAACCCCTCCCGAAAAACCGTCACACACCATCCCCGTAACAAGAAAAGGGCCTACCCGATCAGCAGAGATCGAGCAGCCTTCCAGATGGGGGAGGGGGTTCCGCCTCCACTGGAAGCGGGTGGCGCTCTCGATCCCATTTCTCCTCTTTTTGGTCATCGGCTATCTCTTGATGTTCAGCCGGTTTGAGGGGAATTTCCAATTTGGCCCTTCCAGAATCGTCAGGGTACGGACGAGTCAAGGATTGAAACGCCGCCTGAACTTCTCGAGGGATGGTCGTGCATTGGCCTATCATCAGTCAACGGAACCGGATGGTGCCAGCCAGCTTCTGATTCTCAACCTGACCAACCAAAATGTGGCACCACTTCCTGGCAACTGGAACAGCGAGGAAGAGATGGCCTGGTCGCCAGACAATCGATCCATGGCACTGCTCCATTCCGTTGGCGAGGGAAAAGCTGGAAGAGAGCTTTCGATCTCCTCGCTCGACGGGCAGGAGGTCCGAACGATCGGGGAAGTCGCGGCCGGCGGCATCGATTGGG
Organism: Blastocatellia bacterium; assembly: GCA_049454155.1. GTDB lineage: Bacteria > Acidobacteriota > Blastocatellia > RBC074 > RBC074 > CAIOZW01. Next base: position 5,622 of record JBMUAP010000095.1, on the reverse strand, counting down.
CCCCAAATGGGCAACTGTTTGCTGTCTGTGCACAAGTCGATCAAAATGATCTCCCAGATTCCAGAAGTATTTTGATCCACCTTCTCGCAGCTGATGGGTCGAGCCGGAAACAGGTGACGAGCAACTCCACCCGGAGCCCGGTGATCGATTCGCACCCACGATTCTCGCCGGACGGATCGCGCATCGCCTTCCTTCGCCGCTATTTGGAAGACGAAAGTCTGGAAATTCGCCTGGTTGATCTTGCCATGGGAGCAGAGCGCCAGTTGATCAAAGAAGACGGGGAGATCTCCGACCTCGACTGGTCTCCCAATGGCAATGCGGTTCTCTTCCTCTCGGATCGAAGCGGCAGACCGCAACTCTGGCGTGTCTCCACCGTCAACAGCCCAGCAAGACCATCCGCCGATCCGGTCACGATGATCAGCGACTCCATCCGCTCGTTCAGCATCTCCGACAGTGGAGACTTGGCCTACGTCTGCCTTCCTGAGCACCAGTCACAGATCGATCTGCTCCCCCTCCCGGAAGGACCGCTCGACTCCATCCTTCATCGTCACCAGGGACCTGACTATGTTCCCTGCACAATTCGCTCCCGCCACTCGACCTCTGCGCCAGCATTCTCACCGGACGGAAGCCAGATCGCCTTCATCTCCACCCAATCCAACAGACAGGAGATCTGGAGCGCCAACGCAGACTGTACCGATTATCGCCAACTCACTTTTCTCAACCAGTCAGGCCTGAATCGGGTCACCTGGTCTGACGACGGAACCAGAATCGCGTTCGACCGGCAGATCGATGGCCAATTCGACCTCTTCTATCTCGCGCTGGCCAGTGGTCGGATCGATCGGCTGACCGATACCGCGGATGACGAGTTCTTCCCCATCTGGTCAAAGAATGCGAGAGCGATCTACTACAGCGGGCAAAGGATGACAACAGGGAGGAAGACCAAGCAGATTCAGCGATTGAACCTGACGACGAATCAAACTGAGCTTCTGGTTGGAGAAGCCGAGGGTCGATTTGCGATATCGTCCGATGAGGAACAACTCTATTTTATCCGACAGGACCAGATCTGGTGCAAAAACCTGCAGACCGGAGAAGAGCGGCGGCTCGCCCATCTTGATGGGATCAAGCGTCAAGCCAGCTGGGAGATCAATCACGACAGCATCTACTTGATCAGACAAGAGAAGCTGGCGATGCCAGCCCTCTTTCGGTCCGATCTGCTGAGCGGAAGAATGGAGAAAGTTGTCGAATTGGATACGCTGGTCTCGAAGTCGAACCCGGGCTTCGCCATCACGCCCAATGGAAGGGTCCTCGCCAGCATCTCGATTCCCCCCTCTGCCAAGGAGATCCGGTTTCTGAAATATCCAGAATGACCCCTTGCCCCCGTTTCAATCCCAGATCTTTCTCCAGTGGAGTTGTGGATTGAGAACTGGCTCGAGGTGGAGTCGATCGATCAAGTACTCGGAGAATGGTTTCAACCTCCACCCCTCGACCGTCGTCAACTCCCCAACCGATCTCTGGTCAAGGACGATGGACAAAGATCGGTTGTTGGGGGAGAGGGCAAACCCAGCAACGGCAGAGGTCGCGATGCCTTCGATCTGCGCGATTCGCTCCGTCTTCCTGGTCGACATATCGAGCTGCTCCAGAATCACAGCAATGCCTGGGTTGTCAGACAGAAAGGTGACCGCCGTGGGGCCGACTTGTGTGGTGCGTCCGATCATCCCCTCTTGGGCGGGACTCCCCCAACTGCTGGACGTGAGCGGCGGATCGTCGGCCACGCTCAGCGAGAAGTCAAAGAGGGATCCCCCCCGAACGAAACGGAGGCTCCGTCCATCCGCAGATTCGACTGGCTCCCGCCCACCGGAGGAGAGCACCAAGACAGACGTTCCGCCACCGGCCGGTAGACGACGGATGGTCTCCTGTCCATCGACCAGGGCGACGTAGTAGATCGATCGCCCATCGCGTGACCACGAAGGATCTCTCTCTTCCAGATTATTGACCGTCAAGCGGAGTGGGACAGCCCCATCGACTCCAATCGTCCAGATCTCTGTTTGATTCCCCACGTACCCTTCGTAGACCAGGCGTGAACCATCGGGAGACCACCTGAGATGGCCAATCCGGGTGGAATTGAAGTCGATCAGCTTAGCCTGGTGGGTGCAATCGGAATCCGCGATCCAGATCCCCTCCTTGCCACTTTGGGTCGAGAGATAGGCGACCCGGTCTCCATTCGGGGAGAACTGCGGCGGTTCATCTCCCTTGGCTCCTGGAAGAAGACAACCTTGAGAGCTGCTGACGACCCTTTGACCGGTCAGGCGGATCAGTCGGACTTGTTCATCTCTGATGTGGCGGGCATAGGCCAGCAGGGGCGGTTCCGGCAGGATCGTAAACTGGTGGAGCTGGTAGGGCATCTGGTCCACCAGCCTCGACGGCCCGGTGTTTCCGTAGATCGTTGAAACTTGGCCGGGCAGCCCGAAATGCCAAAGGCGCGGCACTCCGGTCCGAGTCGAGACCAGATAGAAACCACCCTCGCGCAAGCCCCACCGGAAGAAGCTGATCGCCCCATCCTCTTGTGTAGCCTGGGTAATCCGACCCGTCGGGAGATCGAGCAGATAGATCTCCCCGCGAGGCCCACCCGAGGTACGAAGAAACGCAACTGTCTCCCGGTAGAGCGCAGCCCGGGGCATCGTATCCACAGTCCCTGGCGTCACCGACTTCGTCAATTGGGTGAGCGGTCGCCGTTCTGGGGAGTTGAGCGGGAGGAGGAAGAGGACGGTCGACTTCGGTTCGCCCTTGACGACACCACCGCCCTGCTCGAGATCGTTGACGATGAGGCGCCGGCCATCGGGCATCCATCCCAGCGCGCCGCGGGAGCGACCCACCTCCTCTTCCAACCCGCTGACGGGATCGACGACGATCACCCGCGCGGTCTTGCGATCCTCGTTGGACCATCGCAGGAAGGCGACTCTCCTCCCATCCGGTGACCAGACCGGGTTTCTGTCGGCGTCAGGATGCGTCGTCAACCTGACCCGTTGATCTTGATTGACCGACTTGAGGTAGATGTCCTCATTCCCTCCCATTTCCCCCTGACCACTGAAGGCCAGAAACTGACCATCCGGTGAGAATTCTGGATCGAGCTGTTCACTTGGAATCGAGTAGTGGGAAAGGATCTTCAGGCTTCTGACCGAGGATCGGAAGATAAGAAACAAGCTAATGACAGTTGAAAGTGCGAGAATCAGGCTCACCAACCCAATCCTCATGCCTCTCCCCAGCCTGAAGATCGCCCACGAGCGACTGTCATCCGGCGGGAGAGACTCTTTGGTCGGGACAGTCTCAACCTCCGTACGACTGGGCGAGCGCTCGGGAAGGAGAGCTGAATCCTCTCGGCTGATCTCAAGCAGGAAGAGATACCCGCGCTTCGGAATCGTCAGGATCCAACTCTCCTTCTGGCCAGGATTGTCAATGACATGCCGTAGAGAGTGGATGGCTTGGGAAAGATTGGAGTCTTCGATCGCTAAACCGGTCCAGACTTGGTCGAGGATCGCCTCTCGGGTGACGACTTGCCCACGATTTTCGAGCAAAAACAGGAGTACCTCGAAGTGACGAGGTCTGATCTGGATCTGCTCCCCTTGGCGGGTCAACTGCTGTTTCTCCGGGTCGACCCTGAAATCGCCAAATTCGTAGGAACCAACTTCCTTCATACTCTTATATTGATCTTTCCGATCAGCTCCTGTCAAAAAAGGTCGAGCCGCAGATTACTTTGGATGGATGCGGCTTGAGGAGAATGTGGGGAACTTCGGTTTCGGACCTCTTGCCACTCATCCGGTTTTCATTGACGAGAATCTGTGGAGACATCTCTTCGCCGACGGAAAAAGTAAGCGGTCAAGCCCCCGATCGCTCCTCCCAACAGGTTGGCCTGGAGGTCCTTCGGGGTGTCGTACGAGCCATGGATGCGCATGCCGGGCGTGGGGTGCATGTAGCGGTCGTCCCAGTACTCGACGATCTCATAGAAGCCCGCCACCGTGAACATGACGCAGACGGCGAGACCGACCAGGAGCGCCGGGGGCACTCGCCATCCGGCCCTCTCCGCGACCTCTCCGAGCAGCCAGACGACGACCGGAGCGGCAAGCGCCGGCGCGAGGGTATGAGTGAACTCGTCGTACTGCAACCAGCGAAAAGTCCGATTGTAGAGCCCGAAGTAGTTGCCGACCCCATCGAGGGCCGAGGTCAGGTAGATGAGGACCACCAGCCCAAGCGGTGCCCGGATCTCAAAGCGCCGTGCCAGGTAGACCCAGGCGATTCCCAGGAAGAGCACGGTGTAGAGCGTGCTCAACCAGAGCGGCAGGTAGGCCATCTTCAGCAAGATATAGGTGCCGAAGAGGAGAAGCCCCCCTCCGACAGGAAGGTCGATCCGCCAGCGGAGACCTCGGATTTGTGCCGTCGACATCGTCATTGCCTCACTTGGTCGGCCATTGCATCCTTGCGGGAAGTTGCGTGTTCTTGCGCAGCATAAACGGAACTGGCCCATACATAAATAGCCAATTCGGTCGTGAGAAGAGGAGATCGGCGAAGAAACAGTTGACCGAAACAAGGGAGGCGGAAAGAATGGAGGGAGTTTGGCTGGCCACGGTCGCGGCGGAGCCAACTGGGCGGAACGGGCAGGAGCAAGGGGCCCCACCTTCCCCCGCCAAGATCAAGAAGTGTGGCCCCACCCATCAAATGAGATCGAGCCGGTCGGCCCGAGGAGGAGACATCATGTCGCGGACACGAATCATCACCATAAGCGGAGGGCTGCTCTGCGCTCTTCTGCTGATCTACCCGGCGCTGACCAGGATCGAGGCCGTGCGGGGCCCTCTCGAACTCTCCGCCCAGTCCCCACAGGAGGGAAAACCGGAAGCCCGGAAAGAGGAGCTGGTTCTCAAAGCGGAGCGGAAGATCTCCTTCGCCACTGACGAGGGGACCTGGATGTCCCTCGACGTCTCACCGGATGGGCAGCAGATCGTCTTCGATCTGTTGGGAGACCTCTACACGCTGCCGATCGCGGGCGGCGAGGCCAAGCGGATCGTCGGGGAGATGTCGTTCGAGAGCCAGCCGAAGTTCTCACCCGATGGCAAGCAGATCGTCTTCATCAGCGACCGCAGCGGTGCGGAGCAGCTCTGGGTCTGCGACCCGGATGGCAGCAATCCGAAGCCGATCACCAAGGGGCGTGGTGCGGGGATGCTGATGTTCCTTTCTCCCTCCTGGACGCCTGATGGCCAGTACATCATCGCCTCGAAATCGGAGCGCGGGATCGGGACCTTCCACGGCTACCTCTGGCACCGCGACGGCGGCAGCGGGGTGAGCATCGGGCCGCCCCCTCCGCCACCAGCCCCGCCGGGCCAAGGGTCCGGGGCAACGCGCCAGCAAGCCAACAAGATGGGGATCGTCGCCTCTCCGAATGGCCGCTTCTTCTATTGGGCGCAGCGCAATGGTGCCTTCAGCTACAATGCGCAGTTTCCACTCTGGCAGATCGTCCGCTTTGACCGGACGACCAGCGAGACGGCGACGATCACCAATGCCCCCGGCAGCGCGATGCGCCCAGTCCTGCGCCCCGATGGGCGTGTTCTGGTCTATGCCCCCCGCTGGCAGCCC
>JBMUAP010000094.1:0-9026 GCA_049454155.1 Blastocatellia bacterium | reverse complement strand
CGACCAACTCTGCGAGCGCATTCCAGATCCAGGCACAGCCCGCTTCCCGAAGCCGATCGTTCGCGGCGCGGAGCGCCAAGTAGGCCTGCTGGTCTTGCGGGTCGATCATGGGCCGTCTCAGATCTCGTGCCGGTTGGAGAGCGCTTTGAACATCGTCACCTCGTCGGCATACTCCAGATCGCTGCCGACCGGCAGACCCGTCGCGATCCGGGTGACACGCAGCCCGAGAGGCTTGAGAAGGCGGGCGAGATAGTTGGCCGTGGCCTCTCCTTCGGTCGTCGGGTTGGTGGCGAGGATGATCTCACGGACGGGCTCTTCGGTCCGCTCCGCATCGGGGAGGGGTATCAGTCCGGGGCGGAGCCGCTCGATCAGATTCCGGATTCGCAACTCGTCTGGTCCCAGCCCGCGCAGAGGCGAGAGTGCCCCGTGCAGAACGTGGTAGAGCCCTTTGTATTCCCGGGTTTTTTCGATCGCCACCAGATTCCAGGGCTCTTCGACCACGCAGATGATGCTGCGGTCTCGATTCACCCCCGTGCAGTAGCGGCAAGGATCGACCTCGGTGAGGTTATTGCAGATCGAACAGAAGCCGATCTTCTCCTTGACATCCCGGATCGAGCCAATCAACCGCTCCGCATCCTCGAGCTTTCCCTTGAGCAGATGAAAGGCGATGCGCTGAGCCGATTTGTGGCCCACGCCAGGAAGGCGCTTCAGTTCGTCGATCAACCGGCTGACCGGTTCAGCATAGTCGAGCATGGGAAGGCCGTTAGGTCAGTCCGGGCAGGTTGAGGCCGCCGAGGGCGCTGCCGATCCGGCTCTGCATCCCTTGGTCGACCTTGCGGCCGCATTCGTTGAGTGCTGCGACCAGCAGGTCCTCCAACATTTCGATGTCGGCGACTGCTTCGGGCTGAATCTTGACCTGCAGGACCTGCTTGCTCCCGTTCATCTCGATCTGGACCATGCCGCCTCCCGCCGAGGCGCTCACTCGCAGGGCCTCCATCTCGCGCGCCATCTCCTCCTGCATCTTCTGTGCCTGCTGCATCATCTGCTGCAGATTGAGCCCACCAGGTAGTTTCATCGTCTCCATCCTTTCCCGAATCTCTCCAGCTCATTCCATTGTCCGGAACACCATCTTCGCGGGCATCATAACACGGGCACGGGAATCGGTCGCCAGGCGAACTGCGGCGAGCCTCTCATTTCTCCTCCTTGACCCAGACGATTTCGCCGCGCATCTCCTCGAGAAATTGACGCACCGCCGGGATCCGTTGCACCTTCTCGGTCAGTTGCTCTTGCGAGGTCTGCCCGGGACTGGTCGCCGGCGATCCTGCCGACTGGATCCGTACTTCAATCCGGATGGGGTGACCCAGGAGGGTCTCCCCAATCGTGCGAAAGAGTGTGCCACTCTCGCGAATCCGCTTGGCGAAGGTGTCGTCGCGCGGGAAGGTGGCGGTGAGCGTTCCACTCTGGAAGGTGAGCTGCGCTGCCTCCTCGAGCGCGGCGAGAATGAATCCCCGGTTGATTCGCTGCAGCTCCTCCAGAATGGCCTCGACCTCTTTCCCACCCTTCGGTGGCGGAGCGCTCGCCGGAGGCGGTGACTGCACCCGCAGACTCGACACGGGAGGGCGCGAAGCCGGCACATCGAATGGCGGGAAGTCGTCTTCCGGCTCGGTCGCCGTGATGTCGGGCAGCTCGGTTGGAGCCATTGGTGCCTCGGCTGCTACCGCCGAAGGTGGCGGGGGTGGCGGGGGTGGCAGGGGTGGCAGGGGTGGCGGGGGGGGTGAAGCAGGTCGTGCCTCCTGCGGTGAGGGGGCTGGCTTGGGCAGGTCGCGCTTCTCCCCCGACCTTGCCCCTGGCTCCGCGAACCTGGGTCCGGAAGTGGATGGACTTCCCATCCCCCCGCTCCGATCGGCCGGTCGGCTGTCCGAGGGAGCGCCACGCCCGCCTCCAGACGGAGGGATCTCTCCCCCTCCTGGAAGGCCCAGTCGGCCACTCAATGCCGTCACCTGTTCCAACAACTCATCGAGGGAGCGCAGCCGTCGCAGCTGCGCCAATTTGACCAGTCCCACCTCCAGGTGAAACCGGGGTTGCGTCGCGTCTTTGATCTCTCGTTCCAGCTCCGTCAACACGTGAAAGCTGCGGATCAGATCCGCTTCGGAGAAGAGCGGGACCAACGCCCGCAACTCTTCTCTCTCCTCCCCGCTCCACCCCCCCGTCTCCGTCTCGTCCATTCCTGCCTGTAGAAGGAGCAGGTCCCGAAAGCACGACATCAGCTCCCGGGTGAAGTGGCGCAGATCGTGGCCCCGTCCATCGATCTCCTCCACCAGCTGCAGCAGCGCCCCCGTCTCCTTCTCCGCGATCGCCCGCATACAACGCAGCAATGTGTCGAGGTGAATCAACCCCAAGGCTCTGGCGACATCCTCATCTCGAATTTCCAATCCGCTGTAGGCAATCACTTGATCGAAGGCCGACTGCGCGTCGCGCAGACTTCCTGCTCCGGCACGCGCAATCTCGCGCAACGCGGACCCTCCGATCGTGATGCCCTCGCTTGTCGCAATCTCGCGCAGGCGAGCTTCGATCTTTCGGGTCGGTATTTGCCGAAATTCAAACTGTTGACAGCGGGAGAGGATCGTCTCGGGGACCTTGTGTAACTCAGTCGTTGCCAGAATAAAGATGACGTGTCGCGGGGGCTCCTCCAATGTCTTCAAAAGAGCATTGAAGGCACTCGTCGAGAGCATGTGTACCTCATCGATGACAAACACTTTGTACCGATCGCGTGCCGGTGCCATCGCAATGTTGTTGATGATGACATCCCGAATGTTGTCCACTCCAGTATTCGAGGCCGCGTCGATTTCGAGAACGTCCATTGAATGGCCCGCTGCGATCTCCAAACACGAAGGGCACGTCAAACAGGGCTCACTCGACTGACGATGGTGACAATTGAGTCCCTTCGCCAACAGCCGGGCCGTTGTCGTCTTGCCTGTTCCCCGAACTCCCGAGAAGAGATACGCATGATGCAATCGATTGCCTTCCAGCGCGTGACGCAATGTCTGCGTGATCTGCTCTTGGCCAATCAGATCCTGAAAGGTTTGTGGCCGATACTTTCGTGCAATAACTTGATAACTCACCTGATGTTACTCCCCGGGATTGATTATGGCACGCTTTTCTGTTGCAATGGCATTGTTCGACGTGACATTGTTTCTCATCCGTGCGTACAATGAAATGCGTTTGAGTAATAGTTCGACATTCGCATCGCGACATTCACCAAACTATTCAACGTCACGTCGATCGGTGAGTCAGGTACTTGACCTCTTGCTCGTTCCCTTACTTGCCCTCTTACTCATCGAGGATGGCGCGGTGCGAAGGGCATGAATTCAGATTACCCTCGCTCATTTTGACATCATTGATGATTTATCAAATCAACCAGTCTGTGATATCCGTACCAGTGAAGTAGAAATAGCCTGATCAAACAATCCTCGAATCGAGAGAAGAGATGTGCGTGACAACTCAGACCCTCTCACGATGTTCTCTCTATTGCAGACGAAACGGACTTTCTGCTCAACCCTTTCCGAGGATGAGCGATGGGGTAAACCAAGAGCTTGTTGCACCGCGATTGTCGCCCGCTTCCAGCTTCGCTGCGCGTGTCCAAGCGTACGCTTCTGCGGCAACTCGATTTTCTTCGCGCTGGTATGATCCAGTTGTGATTCCGGTCAGACGTTTTTTGCCATCCCGCACCCAACGCTGATTGTTTCCCTTTTACCCGGTGTCGCGCGGGATTCCCTGTCGCGCACTCTTTATCAGATCAAAGGAGATTGTACATGTCGAAATGGACCACTCAAAATGCCAGTGAGGAATTGATCGCGCTGGCCATTGCGGGAATCGATGCGCAGATTCAAGAACTGCAAAAAAAGAAGGAGTCGCTTCTTGAGCAAGTCGCAGAGCCCGCTGCCGCACCGCAAAAACGGGGAAGGAAGCCGGCGGCGAAGCAGCCTGGCGCCAAGCGGCCCGGGAGAAAGCCTGGAAAGAAGGCGGGGAAGGTGGCGGCTGTGAAGGCGGTCAAAGGCCGACCAAGGAAGGTGCGCCAGTCGGCCGAGATCGTCGAGGCCACTCCTGCCCGAAAAAAGCGCGTGGTGAGCCCTGAGACCCGCAAGAGATTAAAGGAGTCAGCGACGGCTCGCTGGGCCCGGGAGAAGTCTGAGCAGGAGTCCGGAGGGAGCTCTGAATAGCACCGCCCGAGAGGAAGAACAGGACAGGCTCCGGTGACTGCCGCAGCACATCTGAACCGCACTACCGTTGCTACCTTCCGGTCCTGGCGGGGTTCATGGGTTCGGGATTGCACGGAGGCCGGAGCCTGAGACAAATGGAGGAGGGAGTGATCCCCCTCCTCCATTTCAACTGGCGGAGAGAGCGGGACTCGAACCCGCACAGGCCTTTCGACCCGCCGCGCTTCCAACGCGGTGCCATACCATTAGGCGACCTCTCCGGATGGCAAACTTGTCAATCGACGATCACACCCGACAGTCGGTTCAATTTTTCCCTCATACTCCCGACGCCGTTGCGCCAACCACGACATTGGCCGTCTCCCAGGGGGAGTCGGTGGCGCATCGGCTCGTCCTGATGAAACCGGATCCAGAACGATTGGAACCCCTCGACTTGGGCAGGAAAGGGAATGGCGGAGAGGGTGGGATTCGAACCCACGGTACCCTTCCGGGTACAACGGTTTTCGAGACCGCCCGATTCAGCCACTCTCGCACCTCTCCGTGGGGGGGAAGAGACTTTTCAGGATACTTCCCCAAACCGTTTTCTTGATGGTCAGGGTCTTCTCGATTCGGGTCTTGTCAAGACACGATCTATTCGACCAAGACGATCCATCAGCTGACAAAGATCAAGCGTTTAATCAGAAGGCCAGAGGACCTGCCTGTCAATTTGGCAACTGGCTTGGCCTCAATCGGCGCTCTTGAAAGAAACGCTGAAGCAGGGAGCGGCATTCATCCTCGAGGACTCCACTTGTGACTTCAACCCGGTGGTTCAATGCCCGCTCGGTGACGATCTGGAAGTGCGTTTCGACCGCACCGGCACGTGGATCCGGCGCGCCATAGACCAGCCGCGAGACACGTGCGTGAATGAGAGAGCCCGCACACATCGCACAGGGCTCCACTGTCACATAGAGCGTTGTTGCGGGTAGCCGATAGTTTCCCAAGCGGCTAGCCGCTTGCCGCAGCGCCAGAATCTCGGCGTGGGCAGTTGGATCGACCAGGGCGATCGGGCGGTTGTGACCAACACCGATGATCCGGCGATCCTTGACCAGAATGGCTCCAACCGGAACCTCCCCCTCCTCTTTTGCCTTCCGGGCCTCGGCGATCGCCAACTGCATATAGAAGCGATCGTCGGACTCTGAAAGACCAGTCAGTCGAGAGTTCATGGTGGCACGGCCCAGCGAGAAAGGTGATTGCAGCAAACGCCACCCTTCGTCGATCAATTCAAGGCTCTGCGGCAATTCAATCAACCTTGCTGGCTGGACGAGTCGTCTGTCGCCACAATGGACGAGAACAAGAATCCCGCCGATCACTCGAAGATCACTCTATCCAACCACAAAACAAACAAGGATAGTAATGGGCACGTACCCGGCTGTCAAGCTCGAAGAATCCCCCCTCCCGGGGATCAAGAGGAGCGACCATTCCTTGGGGGGTCACCGGGTAGCGGCGCCAGTTGTTGGGCGCATGAGCCGTTCGATCTCCGCGATCTCCTTGGGCACGCCACCCGTAAGGACTTCGCAGCCGGTCTCGGTGACGACGACATCGTCTTCGATCCGGACGCCGATATTCGCGAACTCCGGGAGCAGCCCCTCCGCGCCGGGAGAGAAGTAGAGACCAGGTTCGACGGTAAAGACCATGCCCGGTTCGAGGATGCGCCAAGAGTCACGGGTACGATAGGCGCCGACATCGTGGACGTCCATTCCCAGCCAATGGCCCGTCCGGTGCATGAAGAAGCGGCGGTAAGTTCCTTGTTCGATCGCTTCCCGGCGATTCCCCGCGAGAAGTCCCAGGGTGAGGAGGGCATCGGTGAGGACTTCGACGGCGCGCTCGTGGAGGGCTGTCCAGCTGACGCCCGGTCGAATCAGGCGGATGACCTCTTGGTTGGCGTGGAGTACCGCCTCGTAGATGGCCTGTTGTGGGCGGGAGAAGCGGCCATTGGCGGGGAAGGTTCGCGTGATGTCGCCACAAAAGCCCTGGTATTCGGCTCCGGCATCGATGAGGACGAGGTCGCCCTCGCTGATCCGCTGTCGGTTGGTGTTGTAGTGGAGGATGGTCGAGTTGAAGCCTGCCCCGACGATCGACGGGTAGGCCGTTCCGGTCGCGCCACGTTCGCGAAAAGTGCCTTCGACGATGGCTTCCAATTGATATTCGTACATTCCGGGTCGGCACTGTTCCATCGCCGCGACGTGGCCCGCGGCCGAGATCGCCGCGGCCTGCCGGAGGAGGGCGATCTCGGCGGGGCTTTTGCGGAGCCGCATCTCGTGAAGCAGAACCGACGGGTCCAGGATCGCCGACGGGCCGGTCACGCCACTCCGAACCATCTCCCGAAGGGAACGGATCATTCCGATCAGCCGGTGGTCGAAGGGCTCGTGCAGTCCGAAGCGGTAGTAGAGTGTCTCTGCCTCGGCGAGATAGGTCGGGAGAACCTCTGGAAGGTTGCCGATGGCATAGGCCGCATCCGCACCGAAGTCCCGCACCGCGCCTTCGACGCCGATGCGAATGCCCGTCCAGATCTCTTCCTCTTGCTGGCGGGGCCGAACGAAGAGGATGTACCGGTGCCGTGGGTGGGAGGGGGCGAGGACGGCGACGCAGTCGGGTTCATCGATGCCCGTCAGGAAGAAGAAGTCGGAGTCCTGGCGAAATTCGTAGTCGGTGTCGCCATTCCGGCGGATCTCTCTCGCTCCCGGGATGATGGCGACGCTGTTGGGCGTCATCTGCTGCATGAACTCATTCAACCGTACCGGTCTCATTGCTCTCGCCTCCAATTGCGGTTCCAGTTTCGGTCATTCCCGGCACGGCCCGGCACGGCTGTCTCCCCTTCAATCGGGATGACAGGAGCCGCCCGTGGATCAGCTTCGACCGTTCTGCCTGCAGGGTAACGAAAAATAACCGACCCGGCAAAGCAAAACTGCTCGACGCGCGAAGAAGTGGGAGAACAGGCGGTGGGGGGACCGGATTGAGAAATCGGGAAGCCTCTTCTACAATGCAGATGTTCCTCTCCCGCTCGGCAAAAACGGCAGGTGGAGCGAACGCAAGGTCCCGCTCCGGGCGGACGGAGCGGGTGCGGTCTTCAGCGCGAAGAGACGGCGCGAGTCCGCCGCGATGATGACCGGGAACCTCTGACTCCTCCGCGGCGCAAGACAAGAGAACGGTGTACCCAAGCCATGACGACTATGACTCCTTCGACGATCACGACTACGAAGACCTCCACCTTGCTGCCCCCAACCTGGCAGTCCTTGCTCGATCGGGTCGGACAGGGCGAACATTTGACGCACGAGGAGTGGAAGGTCGTCATTACAGAGGCGGAGACAGAGCCACTGCGCCAGCTGGCAGACGAACGCCGGCGACAACTTCACCCTGACCAAGTTGTCACCTATGTCGTTGACCGCAACATCAACTACACCAATGTCTGCTTCTCTGTCTGTAACTTCTGCGCGTTCTACCGCAAGCCGGGAGATCCCGAAGGGTACGTTCTGACCTACGAGGAGATCTATCAAAAGGTCGAAGAGATGCTCGCTGTCGGAGGAAGCGGAGTTCTCATGCAGGGAGGACTCCATCCAGACCTGCCCCTCAGCTACTACACGACGTTGCTGCGCGAACTCAAACAGCGCTACGGAATCCACCTCCATTGCTTCTCCCCGACAGAGATCCACGGGATGGCCAAAACCTTCGGCATGGATTACACCTCTGTCCTGCGGGAGCTGCGTGCGGCCGGGCTCGACTCCATCCCCGGGGGAGGGGGGGAGATTCTCGTCGACGAGATCCGCCGGAAGCGACGGACTGAGTGCAGCGGGCAGGAGTGGTTGGAGGCGATGGAGGCCGCTCACCAGCTCGGCATCCCGACGACGGCGACCATGATGATCGGTTATGGGGAGACGATCGATCATCGCTTGACCCACCTTTCGATGCTTCGCCAGCTTCAGGAGCGAACCCTCTCCGCTGGTCTGCCCGGTTTTGTCTCCTTCATCCCCTGGACCTTCCAGCCGGACAACACCCCCATCGGCAAGATCATTCCCGACCGCCTGCCAGCCGAAGAGTACCTGCGTTGGCTCGCCCTCTCCCGTCTCTTCCTTGCGAACATTCCCAACCTCCAAGTCTCCTGGCTGACCGTCGGTCTCCGCGAAGGGCGGCGCGGTCTCCACTTTGGGGCCAATGACATCGGATCGACCATGATCGAGGAGAATGTCATCTCCAAAGCGGGCGCCAATCACCAGGCGACTGAACAGATGCTCGTTCAAGTGATCATCGAGGAAGGCTTCACCCCCGTTAAGCGAAAGGCCGACTATACCCGTCTGGCCCCACCCGCCGGTTGACCCGCTTGGCGGATGGCGCAGGCTCGTGTTTTTTTAATTGGACAAACCAAGTAAAGATGTGTACTCTTTCACGAAGTCTGGGGCCCGCTCCACAAATGAGAATCACCAAGGAAAGAACCTGAAGAAAAGGATTCTTTCAGGTAGGGTCATGGCAGGAGGCTGGGAGAACAGGCGAATGATCAGGTGGTTGAAGCCCCCAGCAGGTCAGGTCTCCCGGCTGAGGATCGGTGGTGTCGCCCAGCTCAGGTGGGCAAGCGGGTTGGGCCAAGCGGGCTGGTGCAGTTGAGACGAGCGATGCAGATTCTTCACCAAGCGATAAATCAAGAGATGAGAAGGGAAAGATCCGAGTCTGGTTGGGTAGGGATCCTGTCTGGGGTGGTTGGTGGTACCCACCCGCCATCGTGGTCGCCAGCTCTCTCCTCTTCCCACAATCCTGGTGGGAACCTGCGCAAACGCTTGGCTC
>JBMUAP010000093.1:0-9029 GCA_049454155.1 Blastocatellia bacterium | reverse complement strand
TACTCACGGCATCAATGAACTTCAAGGTATCCTATGTTCTTCTCGGTGACCTCTCAGTGCTGCAATGATGTCTTCCGTTCAGACGTTAGTGGGTTGTTGACGCAGATCACTGCCAAATCTTCTTCTCGGTGACCTCTGTGACTCGGTGGTGTAATCATCTCTTCAGTTCGATCGTTGGTCGCTGATTGGCTCAGTCCACTTTCTGATCTTCCTCTCCGTGAGTAGTTACCTCTCATCTTGTCTGAAGAGCCTCCATGGTTGAGATCAGCGGCTCGCCGTCGGTCTGCCAGCGTCCATCCGAACCAAGCGAATCGCCCCGTTCGTGCCCCGCAGTTCAATCGGGGCGCCCCCCGAACCGAGTCGTTGCTCGACCTTGCCACCCGACCGGACCCGCCCAATCAGGGACCCACCTGGACCCGGCAGATCAATCCGGATCCCCCCATTGGTTCCCTTCGCGACCAAGTCGGCGTGGACCTCCCCGGCGAAGCGCAACGTCACCGATCCATTGTTCCCGTGAATCTCGATCGGCGGTCCTGACGCTCCCGGTGTGGATCGAAGCTCCGGCCCGAGTCCCAGATCCACACTCCCATTGGTACCTCTGATCTCCACTCCTGCCTCGACCTGCTCGACGTCGAGGCTGCCGTTGAGCCCTCGGACCACCAAAGACCCCTTCAAGATCCCCACTTGCATCTTTCCATTGACGCCACTCGTCTCCAGAGACCCCAAGAGGCCCCCCACCTCCATCCGGCCATTGAGGCCTCGTGCCACCAGGTTGACCTGCTCTGGAATCCGCGCCGTCAATCGCTCCCGCACTTGGGGGGAACGGGAGAAGGCAATCCCCTGCCCCCGCACATTGCCGATCCACAACTCTCCCGGCCGCTGCTCCATTCGCAGCTCCTTCGCCTGAAGGTCTCCCTCGCGCCGCGCCGTCCGCACCACCACAATCTCGGCAACCTCCCCCTTCGTCGTCTCGATCGTCACCGGGCCGTTGAGGTTCTCCAGCACCATCCGGGCTCCAGCCGTCAGCGGAAACTCCCGCCGGATCTCCTCCCGGTACTTCCAATCGTCCAAGGCGACACCGAAGACCTCGTATCCACGGTCTCCACAGGCTGCCCCCAGCAACGATGCCGCCAGCACCACTACCCACCAAACCCGCCGACTATCCATTCTCGCACCTCTTCCTCGTCCCATTCTCCACTCTCCCTCTACCTGCCCTCACCCACCCTTCTCCTCACCAAGGTTTGTACTATACATGCTCCATAGCATTCATACAACAACTCAAGATCAAAAAGAGCGGGGGGACCTTCTGGGCCCCGGCAAGGCCACTCGGTGGAGTGGAGAAGACGGGGCTGCTGACCTCTTGGTTTGCGACACGGAGAGGAACGAACGATGGCGGAACAAAGTTCCGTGACAAACCACTCGACGACTCCCCAAAAAAGTCCCGCCGTGGGAAAGACTGCGAGGCCCACGGCGGGAGGTCAGAATTTACGGCGCTGGTCGAGTCCATCAGTTACCGAGGCCGCGAAGAAAACCACCCAGGCCGCCGCTGCCCCGGCCAGAGGGGAGAAGGAGGAAGTCTGCCGGGCGGATGCTCATTGGGCCATCCTCGGTGTTGATCGAGAAGACCATGCGGTCCGGATAGGCATAGAGGTAAGCGAGCCCAGCCTTGCCGGTGAGAAGAGCTGCGAGGGGGGTGGGGGCAGTCGAAGGACCCTCCGCCCCCTGCCTCTTGGCGAGAGGTTTGGCGATCATCCCGAGACCCGCTCCGAGCCGCTCATCGAGGTGGTGATAGAGGAGCGCAGAGAAGTTGGCCTGTTGATCTTCCGGCAGGCTGGCGCGGAAAGCGGCGGCGTGCGGTAGATTGACCCCCGTCGTCCGGGCACGGAGGGCGCGTTCGACCAAGGTACGGCTGGGTCCGGCGATCAGATAGCCGTGGGCGTAGACGTAATTGGCCTCCAGCGCGTAGTCGAGCGATTTGAGCTGGTGGAAGGTCAGCTCCCCGACCTGTTCCTGCTTCCAGGAGAAGCCAAGTTTGCCTTCGGCCTGGAGCCGTTGGTGGGCGAGGTCGACCACTCGGCCAAGGGTCTGCTGCAGCCGTACCGGGTCGGAGACCTCGAAGATCGCCTTCCAGGAGGGGATGGGAAGAAGAGGTCCGTCGAGGGCGAAGGCATACTCCCCCCCGAGCGCGGCGGCCAGATCCTCGCGGATGTCGATGCCGTGTTCGATCTGAAAGGCACGAAGGCTCTCCCAGGCCTTGGGATCCCCCGTCTGGAGAGTGGCGAGGAGGTCGTCGACGATGGCCGTCGGTTGACGCACGACAAAGGCGGCGACGAGCGCGGCATTTGGCGAGATGAAGTCGAGCGAGCCCATCGGTCCAGGGGCCGCCAGCCAAGTCGGAATCCCATGGGTTTGACCGGTTGCGGTCTTCGGTTGGAAGCCGACAACCGCACGGTTGAAGGCCCGTCCGTCTTTCTCTTTGACCTCGATCACGACGTGGCGCAAGTCGGTCAGTCCGAGTTGGCGGGCAACCGCCGCACCTTTGTCCGCGTTGAGGGCGGGGGTGATCATCCGCTCGAAGTCGGCTGCGACGAGAAACCCGACCCCTTCCCGGTAGAGACTGGCGATGCGCTCGCCGAAAGGTCGGGTCAAAAAGGTCCGCCTCGCCGGGTTCTGTTGACGCAAGGCAAGCTGGCGCAAGGTCTCCAGGTTGGGGGAGGCAGCCAGGACATCATTACCGAGCCAAAGGTAAAGCCGATCCTGGCCGCTGGTGGCAGCCACCGCCGGGGAGGTCAGCGGATTCTCGACCAGGACGAACGACTCGTGCGAGAGCAGTCCCTGGCTCGTTCCCTGCTCGAGCACGGCACGGAGGCCTTGTCGATCCCGCAGGTCCGCGAGGAGCAGCACTGACTCGGGCGTGCCCTTGTCGATGGCAGGAGTAACGCCAAAGGCGATCTCTTGGCCAAGATGGGGGCCGACCTTCCGGACAAAATCGAGCGCGTCCCGGATGCCCGTCCGACCGTTCGACTGGGATTTCTGCTGCTCCGCCCACCAGGCATTGAGCTCGGGGCTCTGGGAAAGCTGCTCGGCGAGCAACCGATCGGCCTCGGCGAGGGTCGTCGCGAGGTTGGGAATCGTCAAGTAGATCGTCGTCGACTCGGGCATCTGCTCGAGCAGGTGCGGCGAGTAGCGGGCGGCCGGGAGCGAAATCGTCCCATCGATTTGGCGACGCAGGGCATCGGACTGGGCCAGCAGCCGTTGGTAGCGATCCGACTGTTGACTCCAGGCGATCTCCTGGGGAATCGGGGCCGGTTCGATGCTGCGGTGGGTGGTGAGCTGCTCGCCGGCCAGCAAAGTTCGGCGAGAGCCGGTCTGAGCCACGGTGGCCGCGCCCTCGATCACCGAGATGCGCGCCCCCTTGGTCCCCTGTGTCAGGGCCAGGACCGACCCCTCGACCGTCACCACAGCGCCATCGGCAGCGACAAAGAGGCGTCGCTCAGGATTCGCTGTCGCCTCGACAATGACACGTCCCCGCTCGAGCCCGAGGGTCACTCCCTCTCGCGTCTCCCGAAAGGTGAGTTCAGAGCGCTCCTCGATCTCGAGAGTTGTCCCGGAATCGAGGCGGACGAGGGCCGTCGCCTCGCGGCCTGTCCGGAGCCGCTCCCCTCTCTCGACTTGCTGGCCAACCCCCAGCCGGACGATCTGGTTCTCACTGACCCGATAGATCTCCCCGCTGGCGGCTTCAACCGTCGGGTTGAGCCGCACAAAGGGCGAGACGAAGCGCTGCCACCAGGTCCAGCCGATCAAGCCGAGCGACCCGACAAGGAGCGCGGCGACTGCCCAGCGGACGGGCGGAGACCATCGAAGGCCCCCTCCCCGAATCGTTTGCCAGCGGTCTCGCTTCGGAGAGGGGAGCGGCCTTGATGGTTGGCCGCTGCCGCGCACTCCCCGTGCCTCGCGCAGGGCACGCCGGCAGACGACACACTCGCTGAGGTGGTCCTCCAGCAGCAAGACTCGGGCTGGGGAGAGTTGCTCCCCGCTCATTTTGCCGAGATAGAGAGGAATCAGGGCACGCAGATCCTCGCACCCCTGCCATTCATTCTGCGTGGGAGCGGATTCGATCCCCAGTTGGTGCTGGACCCGCGCCGCCGCCTCACTCACAGTTGCCGAGTCGAGGGAGTCGGCCCGAAGAGCTGCCAACCCTGCGTCGAGGAGCCCCTCCAGCTCACGCTTCGTGAGATTCTTTCCTGATGTCTTCTGGTCATTCATGGTGACTCTGCCTCTCTCAGTCTCTGCCGGGTACCCGGCCCTCGCCCTCTGGAATCGAATTGGTCCAAGTCAAGGATCCGCCCAGGTAGTCGCCAAGCTGCTTGCGAACTCGCGCTCGAGCCCGATGGAGCATCACGCCGACCACCATGGCCGATGTTCCGAGTCGGGTGGCAATCTCCTGGTTGCTGAACCCCTCTACATATTTGAGGACAAACATCTCCGCCGACCGTCCCTTGAGCGTGGCCATCGCCTGGCGGATCGCCCGGCGCAGCTGCTCGTTAACCTGACACGCCTCTGGACTGAGCGACGGGTCGAGCGGAATCTGCTCGGCCGCTTCGTCGATCGACACCATCGAGACCCGCTGCCGTTGGCGCAGCAAGTCAAGAGAAGCATTGATCGCCGCCCGGTGGAGATAACTGCCCGGGCTGGGCGCGAGGTCGAGATCTTTTCTCCGCGAAAGGCGGAGAAAGACCGTCTGCAGGACGTCCTCTGCGTCAACCGGACTGCCCGTCAATCGCCAAGCGACGCGAAAGACCCGGTCGTGATGCGCCTCGAAGAGTCGCGTCAGATCCCGATTCGCCTCCCCCTCATCGCTGGCCGGCGCACTCTCCTCCACCACTTGCCAGGGTTGTGTCATGGTTCCTTGCACTTGCTCCCTCCTGCTCCCATCTGGTCGATCGTCGGTCCGGTTCATCTCTCTTGCACCTGGAAAACGTCCCTGTCGCGCCCCCCATTAACGGGCCAAGGAAAATTGGAGCATCTTTTACACTCGGTGGGACCGCTCGATCATTCCGCTGGCGGGGGAGAGTGAGGGGATCGGACGAGGGTCCGAAACGTCAGCCCCTCGAGGGGAGGGACCTTGTCGCGCAGCAGCAAACTCGCTCCGTACCCGACGACGAAAGCAGTGACAATGCCGATGGCCCCGTAGAGAAAGAAGTGAATGGCCGTCCTCTGCTGCACCCATCCGAGAAGGAGGGAACTGGCCAGGATGCCGACGAGCGCGCCCCGTCCGTGGGCCCGTCGCGTGAAGATACCCAGTGCGAAGATTCCGGCCAACCCTCCGCCCAAGAGGCCGAGAATCCGCAGAAAGAGATCCCAGAGGGAACGAATGTCGAAGCTGGCCATCAGCAATGCCGCAGCGGTCCCGAGGACGCCGAAGGCGAGGGTCAGGTTCCGCGCGAGTCGCAGGCGATCGGTATCGCCCGCTTCCGGTCTCCATCGTCGATGAAAATCGGTCACGACGGCGGTCGCCATGCTGTTGAGGCTGCTGCTGAGCGTCGACATCGCCGCCGCAAAGACTCCGGCGACGACCAGCCCGGCCGCGCCCCGCGGGAGCTCCCGGGCGATGAACCACGCAAAGGTCGCATCGGTCGGCAGGGTGGGATCGAGCAGGCCCGGGTTCCGCTGGAAGAAGACGTAAAGGGAGACGCCTAAGCCGAAGAAGAGCAAGCTGGTCGGAACGGTCATCCAGGCGTTGGTCCAGATCGCCCGGCTGGCCTGCGCCTCGTCGCGGGTCGTCAAATAGCGCTGAATGACCGCTTGGTCGGTCGTGTAGGGGATGAGGACCGTCAGGAGGTTCCCGACGACGACGACCCAGACCGTCGCCGTCGTGTAGTCCCACGACCAGTGGAAGAGCTGCATCTTGCCATCCCTTGCCCCCGTCGAGAGAATCTCCGCCACTCCGCCGTCGACCCCGTAGACCAGCAGGCCCCCGGCGAGGAGAGCTCCGCCAATCAGCACGATCGTTTGTAGAACGTCCGTCCAGATGACCGCCTCGATGCCTCCCTTCATCGTGTAGAGGGTGCAGAGACTGCCCATGACGAGGATCGAGAGGTAGACGTTGAGACCGCTGACGGTCGCCAGCGCCATCGCCGGCAGGAAGAGGACGATGACGACCCGTCCCATCTGCAGCAGGAGGAACGAGCCACTTCCCACCAGCCTCACAGCGGGATTGAACCGTCTCTCCAGGTACTCGTAGGCCGTCGTCACTTCGAGACGGCGGAAGAAGGGGAGGTAACACCCGATGATGATCGGGGTGATCGCCGGAATGCAGAACTGTGCGAGGAGGTAGGTCCAGTCCTCGGCGTAGGCCTTGGCGGGAATCGCCAGGTAGGTGATCGCGCTGAGCTGGGTGCTGTAGAGACTGAGACCGGCTGCCCACCACGGAATACGGCGTCCACCGAGGAAGAAGTCGTTGGTCGTCCGGTTGTGGCGTGCCAGGTAGAGACCGAGGAAGAGGTTGGGCAGCAGGTAAAGGACCAGGACCAGATAGTCGAGCCAACCGAAGACACCTTGCCGCGAAGGCAGCGTTGCCGTCAGCACCTTCGAGAGGCGATGGCCAGGGCGATCTTCCCCGCCAGGGATGACGAAGCGCCCCTCCCACGGCACGGCGGCCGTCGTGACGAGCCCTTGGGGGATCTCCCCCGCCTTGACCCAGGTGTTGGTAATCGTGTGGTAGGCGAGGACTTCGCGGCTGAAGCCCGGGTGGTTCTCACCCAATTCGCGAACTCGGGGGGCGAGGGAACCGTCATCTCCCCCAAAGACGAACAGGTGGGACTGCCCGACTGCCACTGCCGGCGCCGCGACTGTGGGTCGGGGCAGATCGGCGATGCGCCGCCATCCCTCCGAAGGCCGAAACCGATAGCCATCGCGAAGGTACGCTCGAACTGGCGCCCCCTCGGCCGTCTCGACCAGCTCTGCCCCGCTGAAGAGATAGAGCGCGTCTCCCTGGGCAATCAGTACGGGCAGGATCCGCCCAGGACCCGGCCACGGCTCGTGCTCGGTCCAGCCGGCCTCTGGGCGCGCCAGATCGAGTGACCAGAGCCGCCGCTCGGCCCTTGGCGCAGTCGGCGAGTGCTGCCCTCCCGCAACGTAGATCCGCTGGCCCAGCAGAGCTGCCCCCGCCATCGCCAATGGCCCCGGCAGCGAGGGCAGGTCTGTACGCCCGATTCTCCGCGCGTCTCCTTCCGGCTGGAGCCGCCAACGTGAGACAGTGGCATAGTGACGCTCGGCGTCCGCGCCCCCAATGGTAATGACGCCATCCGCGGTCGTCACGCTTCCACCGTAGGCCAACGGGTGATCGAGCTGACCGACCGCCTCCCAGGCAGTTCGCCCCGGCCGCAGAGCCAAGACCTCTCCGTACCAGACCTTGCGACCTCCCGCGAAGAGCGGTACCGGGAAGTCTGTCCCACCGATCGAGAGCAGAGCCCCCTCGCTGACACCGACCATCTGACCGCTGCGCGGCGCGGGCAAGGACGGCATCTCTCCCCAGGACAGCTCCCAGGACAGCTCACGGGCCCCAGCCCCCTGCGAGTCAGATTCGGCACAGCCGGCCGACCATCCGCCCCCCAGCGTCAAGAGGAGGAGGATCAGACCTCTTCCCCCGCGCGCCCACAGGGAGCGGCGAGGCGACAGTTGCGGCAGATTCGGTTGCGGGTTCATCCGCGCATTCTAGCGCGAATCTTCCCGGGGTGCCCACTTGTTGCTCAGATCTCTCGTCAAAGCCAGCAACGCTTCCTGCCAGACCGGATGGGCGTTGAGTGCCGGCAACAGGGTCAACTCCTCCCCACCGGCTTCGAGAAAGACCTCGCGCGCGCGAACGCCGATCTCTTCGAGCGTTTCGAGGCAATCGGCGACGAAGGACGGACAGGTCACGGCAACACGGCGCACCCCTGCCTGCACCAGATCGCGCAGGTGATCTTCCGTCTGCGGACCCAACCAGGCCGCTCGCCCCAATCGCGATTGGAAGGACATGCTCCAATTCTCTGCCGCCCAACCCAGCCGCGTGGCGATCCCCCGCGAGGTCGCCAGGCAATGCGCCCGGTAGCAGTCGCGATTGACCTCGGTGATCTGATCACAGCAGTTCTCGCGCCGCAGACAATGGGCTTTCGTCCGGTCGAGCCGCTCGATGTGGCGTACCGGCAGGCTGTGGTAGCTGAAGAGCAGATGGTCCGGTCGCAAGCGGTCGAGGGGCTCCCGCAGGTTGGCGACGCACGCCTCGAGGTACTCGGCGCGGTCGTAGAAGACCGGCAAGATCTGGAGCTGCTCCCGACATCCGAGGCGAGTTGCCGCCTCCCGCGCCGCCACCACTGCCGTCTCATAACTCGACTCCGCGTATTGGGGATAGAGGGGCAGGGCGAGAATCCGCTTTGCCCCGGCAGCGAGCAACTCGGCCATCCCCGCTTCAATCGAGGGTTGACCGTAGCGCATCCCGATCGCCACCGGAACCGATGGCCCGAGTTGCTCACGCAACCCAGCGGCAAGAGTCCGCGTGTTGACGACGAGTGGCGACCCTTCCGCCGTCCAGATGCTGCGGTAGAGCTTGGCTGATGCCCCTTTGCGGCGCGGAACGATGATCAGATGGACAAGCAGACGACGGATCCACGCCGGGATGTCGATCACCCGTTCGTCCATCAGGAACTCTTTGAGGTAGACCCCGACGGCCTCCGGTGTCGGAGCGCTCGGGCTTCCCAGGTTGATGAGGAGAATCCCCTCGTTGCCTTCGTCATTCGATCTTGGCGTCATGCTGGTCGTCCTGTCAGGAGTGCGGCCATCTCGCTGGCCACGCGTGCGGAGCGATCGAGAATCCGGGCGAGCCCAATCCCCCCCAAGTAGTTGCCCGCCAGACGCACACGCGGCGGCAGCGGGGGAAGCCCGGCGAGAGTCCGCTCGAGCGCCACATCGTAGTGCGGCAGGGCCGCGGGCCAACGGGTCGCGTAGAGGGCGAGTGGGGCACCGGCCCGTCCCGTCATCCGCGTCCGATC
>JBMUAP010000092.1:0-9116 GCA_049454155.1 Blastocatellia bacterium | reverse complement strand
GGGAGAAGAGTGGAATGTTCTCTCGGCAAAAACTCCCTGGATTCCATCTTGTGTTTCGAGAATGGCAATGGCAGATTGGATGACAGAATTGGGAAGAGAGCGACCAGTGGGAAGCATGGTCGCCGAGATTCCTTCTTTTGCCCTTGGGGAACGCATGCGGAATCTGCCAGAGTCTGCCATCAACAAGTTGCGGGACCATCTGCTCCTGATGGGGGGCGAGGTCGAACGAGCGATCGATCAGGCGACACGAGCCCTCATTGAGCGGGACTCCGAATTGGCCACCCAAGTCCTGCAGTCAGACGACCGGGTCGACGCGCTCGAGCTCGAAGCCGACCGGCTGTGTGTGCACTTGCTCTCCCTCCAGACGACCCAGCCGAACGAGATCCGTCTGGTGGTAACCGCGATCAAGATCACTCCCGTTCTGGAGCGCATCGCCGATCACGCCTGCAATATTGCCCGGGCAGCTCTCTATCTCAATGATGAGCCACAACTGAAACCCTACTTCGATCTCCCGAAGATGAGCTGGCTGGCCTGTGAGATGCTCCGGCTCTCCCTCGACGCCTTTGCGGAAGGGAACGCCGATCTGGCGCGAATGGTCATCGAGCGGGATAGCGAGATCGATCAGCTCTACGACCGCAATTTCCACGACCTGCTCGACTGCATGTCGGTCGATGCAGCCGCCTCTGGACGCGCCGCCCGGCTGTTGATGGTGGCCAAGCATCTCGAACGGATCGGCGACTATGTCAAGGACATCTGCGAGCTGACCGTTTACATGAAAGAGGCGATGGTCATCCGACACCGCCAGCTGACTCGTTGACAGCGGGTGGCTCGCCTCTCCCCACCCTCCCTCTCAGAAACGGAAGAAGCGAGAACCACGATCGACTTATGAAGCCGACCATTCTGATCATCGAGGATGATCCCGATATCGCCGAGAGCATCCGCTACAATCTTGAACGAGAGGGCTCCTTCTCTGCCCTCGTCGCCGCCACGGGAGAGGAGGGGCTGCACATCGCACTGGGCAAGGATGGTGCGAGGCGTCCGACGGGTGATCGTCCCTTCCTCGCCGTCGATCGGGCTCCAGACCTGATCATTCTCGATCTCAACCTGCCGGGAATGAATGGCTTTGAGTTGTGTCGCCGGCTGCGGGGAGAGGACAGGACCCGCCAGACCCCGATCCTCGTCCTGACGGCCCGCTCGGAGGAGGGCGACAAGGTCCGCGGGCTCGAACTGGGCGCGGACGATTACATGACCAAGCCCTTCAGCGTGCGGGAGTTGGTTGCCCGGGTCCGCGCCGCCCTGCGCCGGTCCGGCTTTGAAGCAAAAGCCCCGAAGAACTACCACGATGGGGTTTTGCAGATCGATTATGGGGACTTCGCGGTTCATTGCCTCGATCAAGCCATCAAGCTGACGCGCAAAGAGTTTGCCCTTCTCGCTATCCTCTCCCGCAACCGAGGGCGCGTCGTGCCGCGGGAACAGCTTCTCGACCAGGTCTGGGGGCTGGAGTACTATGGCGAAGCGCGCACCTTGGATGTCCATATCAGCGGTCTTCGGAAGAAGCTGGGACGCTGCGGATCTGGGATCGAGACGGTGATTGGCATCGGATACCGGTTTCGGGGCTGTGCGGATCTTCTGACGAGGGGGGAAGAGACCGACGCCGATTCCGAATGACCCGCCCTTGACTCGGGCAGCGCTCTGACTGACTGCTGACGCAGGGACAGAGAGATTGACGAGAGGGACGATGACCTTACAGACCCGGAAGACGATCCTCGCCACCTTTCTGCTTGTCGTCATCTTTGGGCTCTACGAAACGATCAAATCGCTGCTCTTTCCGGAGATGAGCGCCCTCCAGTCGCACGTGGTCTCGACGCTGATCGTCGGATTGATCACGGCGGTGACGGCGTGGTATGTCATTCGACAACAGACGGACCTTCGTCGGTCAGAAGAGGAGAGCCGGGAGCGGGTCGGGCACGTTCTTCGCAACGCAGGCCGCAACGAGGCCCTGCTGCGATCGATTGTCGATACGGTCGACGAGGGGCTGCTGATCATCGATCGGGACTCGAAAGTGCTGCTCCTCAACGACGCCGCA
This sequence comes from Blastocatellia bacterium, assembly GCA_049454155.1. GTDB lineage: Bacteria > Acidobacteriota > Blastocatellia > RBC074 > RBC074 > CAIOZW01. The sequence goes on along the minus strand of JBMUAP010000092.1, from coordinate 7,030 downwards.
CGGCGACTCTTATCGCTCGGGGATCGCACGGTGCAGCGGCTCGCCGAGATCAGTCGCGACCCGGAAGTCCATCGGCTCTTCACGGAGACACTCGCCTCCGGGCAGCGTCTCGAAGGGCGCTTCGAGGCTCGCAGCCCCAATCGGTCCCCCCAATCGCGCCGGATCTTCCGCTTGCAGACCGTCCCCCTCCGCCGCGCCCCAATCAGCCCTGCGGGGAATTCCAGCAGCAACATCCCGACCGAGGCGACATTGGACGGAGTGGTCGGGACCCTGACCGACATCTCCCAAGTCGAGATGCTCGAGCGCGTGCGCCAGGAGTTTCTCGCCAATGTCTCCCACGAGTTGCGGACGCCACTCGCGGCAATCACCGCCTATACGGAGACGCTGCTCGATGGGGGGCTGGAAGACACCGATCACAGCCTGCGGTTTTTGCATACCATCCAGCGAAATGCGGCACGGATGGGAGCGATCGTCAACGACATTGCCGAACTCTCGGCGATCGAGGCAGGCCGGGTCCGGCTCGCGCCAATCCGGCTGGCGCTGCAACCATTGGTCGCCGAGATCTGCACGGGGCTAACACCGCGGGCGCGCCAGTTCAGCGTCGAGTTGATCAATCTCGTTCCTCCCGAAATTGTGCTGACGGCGGACCGCCACCGCTTGGAACAGATTCTCACCAACCTGATCGACAATGCCATCAAGTTCAACCAGCCGGGAGGCAAGGTAACGGTGCGGGGGGAGAGGGAAATCGAGCGGGAAGGGTCGCAAAAATGGATCCAGATCGTTATCGAGGATACGGGGCCAGGCATCGGGCCGGAACACCTGCCGCGTGTCTTCGAGCGTTTTTACCGGGTCGATCAGGCGCGCTCCCGGGAGGCGGGAGGCACCGGTCTGGGACTCGCCATCGTCAAGCACCTCGTCCGCGCCCACGGGGGAGAGGTGACCGCCAGCAGCGAGGTCGGCGCGGGCAGCAGCTTCATCGTGCAGCTTCCCGTCTCGTCGACCGCCCCACTCATCTCCCCCCTCGAAGACGAGGAGGCCTCGGGAGAAGAGAGTACCGCCCTCTCCCCACTGGTCAATTTCTCGCCGAATCAACCTGGCTAGAGTCATCTAGGGGGCGATGATCGTCGACTGGTGTGCCACCATTCGCCAAGTTCCCTGCTGCTGAACATAGACGTGGATGTAGCGGGCATCTGTCTGATGGCGCTTCCCATTGCCGATCGATTGCACCTTCCAGTGGCACGTCACAACGGCCGTCTCACCATGGATCTGAACCCGAATGTCGTCCCGTTCCAGGCTGAGGTAGCGGCTGCGGCCCGAGCGGATACTGTCGAGGTAGGTCGCCTTGGTATCGACGCTCGCGTTGGAGTGGGTATAGACGAGCGTCTCGGCGTAGATTCGGTCGAGGGCCTCGACATCGGAGGCGAGGAGCGCCTCTTGCCATTTTTGTTCCAAATTGAGAATCGTCTTTTCCATTGATGTCTTTCGCGATCCCGGTTGAGTGGACAAAAAGGACCGGCCCATCGGGAGAGGAGACCGGTGCGCGGGTGCAGCCTGCCCCATCCCGCCGCTCATCAGTAGCAGGACCAACAGCAGCAGGGCTCCCAGGCAGGAGAGGGGAGAGCGGACAGATGGACTGAAGAATCGGTTCACAGGTACCTCCAGAGGAGAGTCGAGACGCAGGATCTCGGGAAAAGTGGTCATTACCAATGCTCGTTGAGCAGAAGATCCTGGTAGCTGTCCCGTTGCCGGATCACCTCCACGCTCCCATCGGCCTCGAGGAGGACCGTCGCGGGAAAGGGGCGACCATTGTAGGCGGTCATCTGGGAGATGGTGTAGGCGCCAGTGTTGAGCAGCGCCAAGACATCTCCTACCGTGGCCTCGGCGGGGAGGAGACGGCAGTCCGGCAGGTGGCGTCCTCCGTGAAGATCGAAGTAGACATCTCCACCATCGCAGAGAGGACCTGCCAAGCGGAATCGGGCCGAGTGGGGAGCCGCCGCGCGGCTCGCGTCGACGACGTGATAGTACCAGTGGTACATGACCATCGAAAGCATGAGGTTGTAGCCCGCGTCGGTGAGGAGCCAATTCTCCCCGGTCTCAGGCCGATGTTTGGCGTTGCGCACGGTGGTCAGGAGGGTCACGGCGTCGGCAATGATCGCGCGACCGGGCTCGAGGACGATCTCGAGATCAGCGAGGAGGTCGAGAGCGCCAGCCGCCTCGGCCGTCTTGCGGATGGTCGCGAGTGTCTCGGCCATCATCTCGGCGGCCGTCAGGGAGGCCCCGAGCATGACCCGCTCCTCGACCTCGATCTCATCGGCTTGGGAGCGATCCCGCAGGTAGTTGACCGGAATTCCTCCGCCGATATTGATGTGCTGCAGTCGATGGCCCGTCTCGCGGTGAAGCCAGAGGAGGTGCTCCCACATTGCGGCGAAGGCCTGGACGTAGGGCTCTGGGTCTGGCGTTTGCGATCCGACGTGAATGTGAAGCCCGACCAAGCGCACCAGCTCCGGGGAAGCGAGCGCCCGCGTCATCATCTCCCGCGCCTGGGCAGGGGAGACGCCGAACTTGGACGTGTAGAGGGCCGTCTGCAGGCCAGCGTGGGAGCGGGTTCCGACGCCAGCGACCAGACGCACCGTGACATTGGCCGGCTTACCCAGCCGTCTCGCCACCTGCTCGATCAGTTCCAGCTCGTAGGGAGAGTCGAGATTGATCGCATAGATCCCGGCTTCGATCGCTTCGGCAATCTCCTCTTCCGTCTTCGAGATCCCGTTCATCTCGATCTGCCCGGGATTGAATCCCGCCTGAAGGGCACGAAAAAGTTCTCCGCCGGAATTGACCTCGATATCGATCCCCGCCTCCCGGACGACGCGCAGGATCCCCATCAGGTTGTTGGCCTTCGAAGCATAGCAGAGCTTGAGACGGGGGTGATGCGTGCGTGCCTCGAGGAGTCGCGCAATATTCTCCCGGATGCGCGGCGCCGAGACGACAAACAGCGGCGTCCCGTAGCGCTCGGCCAACGCCAAGCTGTCCACCCCGTGGACGTGGAGATGGTGATTCCGCACTTCGAGGTACTGATCGATCGTCCAGGGTGGGACGACCGCTTCCCCGGTTTCTGTCTCCTGCGCGGATCGCTCCGCAGAGGCTGGCAAGCTACCGTCCGTCATACTCATTCCGCTCTCTTTCCTCGGGAGAGGAGGTTCTCGACCGCTGGCAAAACGACAAAGTCCTTCTCCCGCAGGGCCTCCAGCGCAGTTTCCCGCGAGACGGCCGCCTGGCGCATGACCATGGCCACCCGTAGATCCCACTCGGCGGCTTCGAGGAGGTTCCATGCCTCGTCCGCCGCCATCTGGCATTCGACCTCGAGGATGCCCACCGCCCGTTCACGCAACTTGGTGTTGCGGGGCTGCAAATGGGTCATCCGATTGCCTCTGACATAGCCCAACCGCACCATGGCCATCGTCGAGAGCATGTTGAGAATCAGCTTCTGGGCCGTCCCCGATTTGAGCCGTGTCGATCCGGCAATGACCTCGGGGCCAACGACGACGGCGAGGGGAATTTCGACCGTCCGGGCCAGCTCGGTTCCCTCGTTGCAGGTGATGCAGAGCGTGAGGGCGCCGAGCTGCCGGGCATAGGCGAGTGCCCCGATGGTGTAGGGAGTGCGTCCGCTGGCAGCGATGCCGACCACGGCGTCGAGTGCCGTCACGCCGCGTGATTGCAGGTCCCTGATCCCGGCCTCCTCGTCGTCTTCCGAGGCTTCGACCGAGCGGTAACACGCCTCGTACCCGCCCGCGATGACCCCCTGCACCAGCTCCGGCGAGACACCAAAGGTCGGGGGACACTCCGAGGCGTCGAGAATACCGAGCCGACCACTCGTCCCGGTCCCAACATAGATCAGTCGCCCCCCCTGACTGAGCCGCTCGGCAATGGCATCGACCGCCCGCGCGACCTCAGGCAGAATCTGCTCGATCGCCAACGCCACCTGCTGATCTTCCCGATTGATCAATTGCAAGGCTTCGAGGGTCGAGACACGATCGATCTCCGCCGTTCGTGGATTGGATTCTTCTGTGGTTCGCAAGACGATCCCTTCTCTCTCTTGGCCCGCGCCTCTTTTCAGAACCGGGAACGATGATGTGGCGAAGCTGTCTACGGCTTGCGTCCTGGCCGGACTGGAGGGGGGGCGGTCTCCAGCCCCTCTCCCCTGTTTCTCAGTGTGTTGGCGACCGGAGAACTTCCTCTGGTTGAGGCGCGGCCACGCCGGTCGGCGAAGTCAATGGCGCGCCGGCCAACCGCGCCGCCCCCAGAACGGGAGGCTCAAGGGGAGGGCCGACGATGGCCCCGGGTGCCACCCGGTGAACCTCCACGCGGAGCGCGTCTAAAACCAGATCTCCGGCCTCAAAGACCCCGCCGACATAGGCCAGCCGAAAGGAGTCCCTCTCCATCCGCAACTGCTCGATGACGGCAATGGCCGCCTTGGCCAGCTCCGCCGCCGCGTCGGAGAGGATCTGGCGCGATACCCGATCTCCCTGTCGTGCCGCCTCGACCACCAAGCGCGAAAGCTGGGCGATGCGCCCCGGCACATCCGCCGGTGCATCATAGATCACCGGGGGCAGCTCCGGCGGCGTCGAGACGCCAAAATGGCGAAGGACGGGCTCCATCAGCGTTGTTGGCTGTCCGCGGTAATCGTAGGCCATGACGACGGCTTCGAGCGCGCGTCGCCCAATGTAGGCACCGCTGCCCTCATCTCCCATCGTCGGTCCCCATCCCCCGGCACGGGCGAACCGGCCACGCGCGTTGATCCCGCAGGCGATCGACCCCGTTCCGGCGATGATGACGATCCCGGGCTCATTGCCGGTCGCCCCAGCGAGGGCGACACGTGCGTCTGTCTCCAACAGGAGGTGGGAAATGGGAAGTCTCGCGGAGAGGGCGGCCAGCATTCGGCGGTGATGGTCAGGATGGGAGACGCCGGCGAGCCCGACACAGGCCGAACCGATCCGGGTCACCTCGACCCCCGCCTCGACGCAGGCCTCCTCCACGGCCAAGCCAACGTGGGCGACGGCCGCCTCCAGCCCGACCCGCAGGAAGTTGGCAGCATCAGCGTGGCCACGGCCGACAACCATTCCCCGCGCGTCGACGATCGCCGCGCGACAGTTGGTGCCCCCTCCATCCACTCCTGCCCAGAAGGCCGTTCCTTCCATCTCTCTTTGCCCACCCTGCCCCTCAGCTACTTGAGTGCTGCAATGGCCCAAAAGGCCATCTTTACAAGACTTCGGGTGCATCATACACTTGCGCGGAGGCATTGGACAATGACAAGCCCCCATCGAGAGGGTCCCCACGCGCCCTCTCCCGACATCCGGCCCACGGGGCGGTAATGGCCCTTCACAAAGGGCAGAAGAGGGACCATACTCATGCGACATTCCATCACCCGGCAATCTCGTCTTCTCTCCTTCCTGACCCTGGCAATCCTTCTGGCAGGAGCGGGAGGAGACCTTCAGGCCCAGCGGTTGGAGCGCCCGCCCGCCCGCAATCTCGAAGGGACCCCGATCCTCCCGGCAGGGACTCGGACCATTCCTGAAGGCACGCTGCTGCTCCTCGAAATGGAGACGGCCCTCAGTTCCAAGGAATCGAGGGCGAGCGACCGATTCCGCGCTCGCGTGGCCGCACCGGTCGTCGATGCGTCTGGCACCGTCCTGATCCCCGAAGCCGCCTATGTCGAGGGACATGTCACTGGTGTCACCCCGGCCAAGTGGCGTCGACGCTCGGGCCTCATCGCCATCCAATTCGACCAACTCGTGATGCCCAGCGGGGACCCGGTGCCCATTCGGGGCTATCTGACCAGCGCCGACGTCGCCGATCGGAAGCGGATCGATGAAGAGGGGACTTTTCGCGGAGGCCCACCCCGCAAGCGAGATATCGTCTTTGTCGGTGGAGGGACGGGAGCCGGCGCCGCAATCGGCTGGGTCGCGGGCGGAGTGGTCACGGGCGGCCTCGTCGGAGCCGCGGCGGGACTGACCGCCACCCTGCTCCTCAAGGGAGAGGAGGCTGTTGTCCCCGAAGGCCAACGGATTGGACTGGGCCTGACATCGCCCATCGAAGTCGCTGCCTGGAACGATTTCGCCCAAACTCCACCGTCCCCAGACCCTCCTCGCCCCAATAAAGCCGGCACGGAACCGCAAGCTCCGATCAACAGCGGATCGCTCAATCTGCACGAAGTACGGGCGGAACGGACCACCGACGGCACGGTCCGCATCCTCGTCACCGCGGAGACTCCCAGCGGCGGCTGGCGCCTCTTCACCAGCCACGACCTGACCCCCGATGGCGTCGTCGAAATCTATCTTCGCGGGACAGCGCCATCCAATCCGACCATCCAGCGGATCTCTTACCCAAGCGCCCCTCCAATCCTGGTCCCGGATCGGAACCAGAAGATTCGTCGCGTCACCGTCTTTGCCCGCATTACCACCCGGACGATCGAGCTCAACTCGTCGTGGACGGCATCGAATCGATCCCCCGAACCACTGCCCTCCCGCCCTGCCCCAAGCGATCGACCGCCCCGCACCGCGACCGTCAGCGCTTCCCAACTCGAACAGGATGTCGACACGATCCGGAAGAATTTTGCTTCCTCGATCGGCCTCTGGATCGATGAAGAGGGCCGGGAGGAGTCGATCTCCGGACGGCGCCCCTCCGGTGACGAGCGGAAGTTCCTCGATAGCCTTGGCTCGCTCGCCCTCTCCCTCCGCCAATACCATTTTGAGACCGGCTCCAGCTCCGCCAGACGCACCGCTCTCCTCAAGGTCCAAGAAGACCAGCGAATCGTCGAAGCAATCTGGAAGCGGATCCCGATGAGCAGTCAGGCCAATCAACAAGTGCGGGAGATGCTCACGCGGCTGCAAACCCTCATCCAAGAGGGCCAATTCTAAGGAGGCAGGGTTGCGAGGTGACGTCGCTCAAGTGCGAAGAAACGGCTGCTGAGGGAGAGGGGGGTGGCGCGCCCGGCAGGGCTCGAACCTGCGACCTACGGCTTCGAAGGCCGGCGCTC
>JBMUAP010000091.1:0-9159 GCA_049454155.1 Blastocatellia bacterium | reverse complement strand
CGATGGCTTGATGACGGCTCCGTTCGGGCAGAGATTGCCTCTCAGCACCGCAATCCCGCCCTGCTTGGCAAAGGGCTGGTCGAAGGGCATGATCACCTCCCGGTTCCAGCACGGGGCCTCAGCGGTATTCTCTCCGATCGTCCGGCCATTGACAGTCAAGGCCTCCCGATGGATCAGGTCCCCCAACTCGCGAATGACCGCCGGGACTCCTCCCGCGTAGTAGAAGTCCTCCATCAGATACTTCCCCGAGGGCATGAGGTTGACGAGACACGGGACCTCCCGTCCAAGCCTGTCCCAGTCGGCGAGCTGAAAATCGACCCCCATCCGGCCGGCAATCGCCAAGAGGTGGATCACCGAGTTGGTCGAGCCGCCGATGGCTCCGACGACACGGACCGCGTTCTCGAAGGCCTCGCGCGTCAGGATCTGTGAGAGGCGTAGATCCTCGTGGACCATCTCGACGATTCGCCGACCCGCCTGATGCGCCAGCGCATTGCGCCGCGCGTCGACCGCGGGAATCGCCGCGTTCATCGGCATCCCGACCCCGAGCGCCTCGACAATGCTCGCCATCGTCGAGGCCGTCCCCATCGTCATGCAGTGGCCCGCCGAGCGGCTCATGCAGCTCTCCGCCTCCTGGAAATCGCAGAGCGGCATCGCCCCGCTCCGCACCTCTTCGCTGAACTTCCAGACGTTCGTTCCCGAGCCGATCTCCGTCCCGCGGAACTTCCCGTTGAGCATTGCCCCACCTGAGATCGCCAACGTCGGCAGATCACAGCTCGCCGCCCCCATCAGGCACGCCGGCGTCGTCTTGTCGCACCCAACCAGCAGCACCACCCCGTCGAGCGGGTTCGCCCGGATCGTCTCCTCGACGTCCATGCTCGCCAAATTCCGGAAGAGCATCGCCGTCGGCCGCATGAGGTTCTCCCCCAGCGACATCACCGGAAACTCCAACGGAAACCCACCTGCCTCGTAGATCCCCCGGCGCACGTGCTCGGCCAACTGCCGAAAGTGCCCATTGCACGGCGTCAACTCCGACCACGTGTTGCAGATCCCAATCACTGGCCGCCCGTCGAAGACGTGATCCGGGTAGCCCTGATTCTTCATCCAACTCCGGTGGATGAACCCACTCTTGTCGAGCGGCTCAAACCAGTCCCGACTGCGCAAGCGTCGCTTCCCATCCTGTCCCATCTCGTCCTACTCCTTTGTCACAGAGGCTCCCCAGGGCCTCTTCCCAAGCCTCGACCATCCCACCAGGGGCACTCGATCCTCCCCCTTCCAATCAACAGCCGCAGATTATCGCAGATCCCGCCGATTCCCGTAGATCCATCGGGACCTTAATCAAAAATTCGTCAATCAATTGGCATCATCCTGAGAGCGAACAACAGCTTCTGTTTACCTTCCATTCCGCTTGCCTTTTATCAGGGATTGATTTATAAAGATCCCGGCGAGGATTGTGTAGCTCAGAGGTAGAGCATTGGACTTTTAATCCAAAGGACGCTGGTTCGACCCCAGCCATAATCCCTCGCCATTCTTTTTTTCTCCCCCCCCATTTGATCCATTCACCCTCCTCCCCGTCGACTATGCAAACTGTTTCTTGTGAAACAGTTTCCCTCTTGACGAATCGGGAGGCGAGGACTAGGATGCCATCCGTGAAGAAGAGACGCGTGATCATCCCGAAGTCAGTCGCCGAGCAGGCATTGATCCGCCTGATGCGGGTGGGGGATCGTCTCTGGCGGCAGTCGGACGAGTGGTTTCATCGCTGGGAGTTGACGGACAACCACTACAACGTGCTGCGGATCTTGAACGGGGCAGGGGAGCCGATCCAGCAGGTGGAGATTGGGCGGCGGATGCTCTCCTCGCGGGCGAACGTGACCAAGGTCGTCGACCATTTGGAGGCTCTCGGGTTGGTCCGGCGGGAGGGGGGAAAGGATCGCCGGGTGAAGTGGGTCGAATTGACGCCTGCGGGGATGGACTTTCTCGAGGAGACCTCAGGCGTGGTGATTGGCTTTGCCGAGCAGACCCTGGGAGGATTGACGGAGGAGGAGCAGGAGCTGCTCCTCGAACTGTTGGAGAAGCTGTTGGTGAATCAGACGTAGAAAAGTCCCTGACGAACAAGAGGTTCGATGGACGGGGAAGGAAAGGAAAGAGAAGATGGTCAAGCAGTTTTTGGGAACGACAGAGGATTGGGTGCCGGCTTTGTTGCGGATCGCCTTGGGTGGCGTCATGTTTCCGCACGGTGCGCAGAAGTTGTTGGGATGGTTTGGCGGATATGGGTTTGTCGGGACGATGGAGTTCTTGACGGGGATGGGGATGCCGGCGGTAGTCGCCTTCCTGGTGATTATCGGCGAGTCGCTCGGGGCCTTGGCGTTGATGCTGGGACTCTTGACGCGGTTCTGCGCCTTCAGCTTGACGTTGATCATGGTGGGCGCGATCGGGCTGGTCCACTGGCAGAACGGGTTCTTCATGAACTGGGGCGGCCAAGCGGCCGGCGAAGGGTTTGAGTATCACCTCCTCATGGTGGCATTGGGGGTGGTCTTGATGGTGCGGGGCGGCGGGAGCTGGTCGATCGACGGACTCCTGACGAAGCGTCACTGAAGGAGGAGAGATGAAGATCATCCGGGCGAAGGATCGGTATCATCTGGAGAGCGACTGGCTCTCGGCCTACTGGCTCTTCAGTTTTGACCACTACTATGATCCGGCGAATGTGCGATTTGGTCCCTTGCGGGTCTTCAATCACGATTGGATCCGGGGCGGGGCCGGGTTCCCGACCCACCCCCACCGGGAGATGGAGATCGTTACGTACGTCCTCGAGGGCGCGCTCGCTCACCGCGACAGCACCGGGGGCGAGGGGATCATCCAGGCAGGCGAGGTGCAGCGGATGACCGCCGGGACCGGCATTGCCCACTCCGAGATGAATGCGGATCCGGTCGCCCCGGTCCGCCTCTTGCAGATGTGGGTTCTGCCCTCCCAGCAAGGGTTGCCGCCGTCGTATGAGCAGCGGCAGTTCACGCGCGAGCAGCGAACCGGTCGGTTGCTGCCGATCGCCTCGGGGCAGGGCCATCCGGGAGCGGTCCACGTCCATCAGGAGACGACGTTCTACGTCGGCCACCTGCGGCCAGGGGACGCGGTCGAGACGCAGATCGACCCAGGCCGGCGCGGGTACCTCTACCTGATCGAGGGGGAGGCCCGAGTCAACGGGGAGCGGCTCGCCGCGGGCGATCAGGCGAGGGTCGCAGAGTCCGGAACCCTGACGATCGTCGGGGAGCAGGCGAGTGAGCTGCTCTACATCGATCTGCCGTAAGAGAAAAGATGGGGCTACGATGGGGAGGTGGGCGGTTGATCTACTGCCCACCTCGTGTATAATGAGGTTTCTTTTCGGGGCGTAGCACAGCCTGGTAGTGCGCTCGGTTTGGGACCGAGAGGTCGGAGGTTCGAATCCTCTCGCCCCGATTTTGTAAGCCAACAATTAAGGCCGCCTGTCCGGCGTCCTCCTTCCACAGACTCATCAGTCCGTCCATTTTGCAGAATCACCCTCCGCCGTGGCCGTTGGCCAAGTCTGGCGCTGGATCGAACCGGGGAAGCTGTTTCGCCAGTTGGCGACCGCTGCAAGTTTCACGCCTTCCCCGTAAGAAAAAGCCATTAGACCCTCGTCGGGAGGGGAGAGGTTCACACGAAGACACGAAAAAATGAGGAAGAGCTTTCCAGGATGGGCATGATTGGTCCATTCTGGATGTACGTTGAGATTGGGCTCGGAGTCCTCGAATCCATTTCTTCATAATGATCGAAAAAACCTTCATTCGTGATCATGCAGCGTTCCTTCAGGCAAGGTTCCCAGGGTGTTGTCCTGAGCTGTTATGCGGAGTCCCGTTAGGATAAGGGGGGAGGGCCAAAGTCTAGGGAAAGAGAAAAGGCCCTGCCAATCTGGACAGGGCCTTTTCTCTTTCCGCCAACCGAGCTTCTCCACGGTGATCCTGGCGAAGTTCGGTGGATGGTCGATTACTCCTCGGCCTGAATGACGAGGAAGTAGCCGCGTTCGCCGCGACGAACACGGAGGAGGACCTCGTCTTTCGGCGCTTGACGGGCCGCACTGTTGAACTCATTGACCGAGGTGACGGGTTGTTGGCCGATCCGTTCGATCACGTCCCCACGTCGCAGCCCGGCTGCGGCGGCGCGGCTCTCGGCGTCGACGTCGGTGACGACGACTCCGCGGGTTCCCGTGGGGAGCTTGAGCCGTTCCGTCCACGTCGGGGAGAGCGCCTCGACCCGGACACCGCTCAGGATGCCGGCGGCGGCTTCTCCCTCTTCGTTGGGAGTCTCTGGCGCGTTCGCGGCTGCCAGATCGACCTCACTCAATTTTGCGCTCAGCTCCCGTTCTCCAGTGCCCCGCCAGACCTTGAATCGGACTTGGGTTCCTGGAACAGTCTGGGAGGCGAGGTTCCGCAACTGAGAACTGTCCTTGATCCGTTGCCCCTGGAACTCGGTGATGATGTCTCCCGGTTGGACCCCAGCCAGATCCGCCGGATCCCCCTTCTCGACATCGTCGACAAACGCTCCACTGGTGCCCTGATAGCCGAACTGTTTGGCCACTTCCGGGAGGACATCCCGCACATAGACCCCCAGTTTGCCGCGGCGTACCTTGCCGCTGCGGATCAACTGGTCCATGACATTTCGCGCCATGGTCGTGGGAATCGCGAAACCAATGCCGATGCTCCCCCCGGATTGCGAGAGGATCTGCGAGGGGATTCCAATCAACTCTCCCCGCAGGTTGACCAGCGCTCCTCCAGAGTTTCCCCGGTTGATTGCCGCGTCCGTTTGGAGAAAATCCTCATAGGTCCGGTTGTCTCCAGAAGGGGACCGACGTCCTTTGGCACTGATGATCCCCATCGTCACCGTCTGTCCAATGCCGAGGGGGTTTCCAACGGCGAGGACGATGTCTCCGACATCGACCGCTTCAGAGTCACCAAATGGTACCGTGGGGAGGTTGGTGGCCTCGATCTTGATGACAGCCACGTCGCTTGGCGCGTCGGTTCCGATGACTTTGGCATCGAATTGTCGTCGGTCAGAGAGTTCGACGGTCACCTTGTCCGCGCTGTCGACGACGTGATTGTTGGTCAGGATGTACCCATCCGGGCTGACAATGACTCCACTTCCCACTCCGCTCGGGCGAAGAGGCCCCTGTCCCTGGGGGCTTCGCGGAGTAGATCGCCGCCGGGGCGCCCCCTCCTCCTCAGGTTGATCCGGACGCTCGAAGAAGTCCCGGAACGGATCCATGAAAAAGGGCATCTGCGGTTGTCGAGCCCGGCTCTGGACGTTGATTGTCACCACGGCAGGCGTCACTGCCTTGGCGACCGGGGAGAAGCCCCCGCTCAGCGTTACCTGCTGGTTGACAGCCGGATCGGCCGAAACGTAGATCGGTACTTTCTGCTCAGTGCTACTGCTGCCTGGAAACCAGCCCTTGGCCGTGGCCGCCGATCCGAAGAATGCCCCGACCAGCAGGATTCCAATCCCAATGAGGGCTGCGGGAAACCACTTGGCTGGTTCTTGACGGCCCATGTGAACTAAACGACCTATTCGCGCCACCATACCTCTCTCCTCCAAATTCGCTTCTTCTCTGAATGCTCCCTGAGCTGGCTTCTCCCATCTCGTCTCAGGTTTCTGATTCACTTCGAGTTCCTCCGCGGGAAGAATCTTCTCGTCGCGGGAGGTCGCTCTTTCCTGGTTCTGCATCTCTTCACTTTGCATCGTGGTTGCTCACCTTCACACCTGGTTGAACGGGGATCCAGGGATAGCTTGCTGACTTTGGATGGACCGGCGATCGAGTCGGTCTTCCCTGAGTGTGGAGTAGAATAAACAGGCATCCGCCCCGCACGACCAATCAAACCAAGATGATAGCAGCGCGAACAGTGCCTTTTCAAGATGGCGCTGGTCCGCTACGGGCGAACTGGGCTGCGGCAGAGGGGCCATCTGAGCCCTTGACGCCAAGGCGAGGATCGCTATAATCATTGCTGTTTTGTGCCCCGCCGATAAAACAAGTTGCCTCTTTGCCGGCGACTTCCTTCAGCCTGCTTCTTGAGCCGGGCAAGATCATTTTCAGATCTTCGCGTTCCGCCCTTCGACAGACGCGCCCCCTGCGTACCTTGCTGTGCCTGAGCAAGCTGCCTGAGCGGACGATGAGCCATTCATCTCTTGAACCGATCGAAGAAGACTGTCGGACGGAGAGCCCCCCAGAATTTTTCAGAGACCAGAATGTTCAATGAGTGGCGATGATTGGAAAGGGAAACAGGCCCTGGACCGAAGCGAAGGGGCAATGGTTGGTTCTTGAGAAGTCCCCAAAGAGGCGATCAAAAACAATTTTGGACCTGTCACGCAACCGTTGGATGGAAGATGAACATCACAAGCTGGCACTGGAGTGCTACGTCCAACCCTCGACCTCCGATCAGTCTCTTCAAAAGACAGATCTCGTTCTCTGCCTGAGGGCAAAAGCGGGAATGGCAAAGGTCGCCGGACTGGATCTTTCCAGGCAGTCACGGGAGGACGGAAACCTCGACCAGAGCCCTGGTCAGCTGGAGGCAGGAGCGGGGAGATTACGATCGAGGGAGGCTTGAGCGAGGATTTCCCTCCCAAGATTTCAGGAAGGCAATGAGCTATGGGGAAGAAGATCTTTGGAAGTAAATTGCAAAAGCCGTTCGACAGGATGGGAAGATTGGTGCGAGGGGGGCTGATCCTTCTCGTGCTGGCCGGGGTTGGCACTGGGGGAGCCAAGTACTGGGGGCCAAGCTGGATCTGGCAGCCAGTTGTCGCCGCTCGTCTGATCTTGCCGCCGGCGATGGGTGGGTTCCATTCGTTGGAGGGGGATCAATTTCCCGCTGAGCACGGATCGGGAGCGGCAATCGTCGGTGTCTACGAGGGGGAGTTCTCGGCGTCGACCCGCCGCTTGACGATTCGGCCGCAGGGCGAGTCGCTCGTCGACGACGGACAGGAGACGACGGGGCCTTCCAACCTCCCTCTCCAGCAGAGCTCCGGGATTGTCATTCCCAGGGGGGCCGCCGGCTTCTCTCTTGCGGTTCTCAACAGTGCCTTCGTCAACGATGGGATCAACCCGTCGACGGTCTCTGGAGAGATCCAGATCACCAACAACACCTCGTCGACTTTCTACAATACCCGCCTCATCTTTACCCGTTTCGCCGTCAATTCCACTGGAGCCGACGCCGGGAATACACCTGGACAGAGCGGATTTGCCTATTTCAATGATGGCATGCTCCCCTACGAAGGAAAGCTCCAGGTCTCGCGGCAGTACGGCGATATCGGACCGGGCGCCAACGCGCGGAATGTCTGGAACTTCGCGGTCACGAGCACCCCCGAGACCTTCCGGTTCGGGTTTGTTCTCTTGGCCGATCTGGGGGTGGTGGTCGAGAGCCTCGCGCCGGCAGCAGTGCAGGTGACCGCTGCGACAGGAACCAGTCTACAGATCTGGGGCCGTGGATTCAGCAGTCCTGCGGTCCAGTTGGTGGATGCCGCGGGGACTCTGATCCGCACCGCAACGGTCAACTCGTCGACTTCGGAGGAGATTATCGCAACCATCCCCGCGGGAACGCCGGCTGGCAATTATGGCATCAGAGTCATCAATCAGGGAGGCCAGGCAGGCGGAGCTGGATCGAGCACCCTACCTGGTCGCTTGACAGTGACGGCGCCTCCGGATGCCGCCCGGACGATCTCTGGGGCGATCAGCGCGTTCAATGACACCGGGCCCTACCTGATCAATGGCAGCGCCACCCTCGCCAGTCCGACCACGATTCTGCCGGGGACTGTGCTGTACATGGCAAGTGGGGCGACATTGACGCTTGGGTCTGGGGGGACTTTGACCGCCAATGGAGGGGTTCCCGGGGTCTCGATGACGGGAGTGGCCACCCCCAACCAGATCGTCTTGACTGCCCAACGTGCGCCTGGTGCGGCCCTGCCCACCGCTGGTGCCTGGGGGGGCATTCAGGCACAGAGCTTTTCCAGCCAAATCCTGACGCTCCGCAATGTGGTGATTGAATATGGGGGGACGAGCAGCGCCGCCGCGCTCAACTTGACTGGTTCCGGGCGGACATTACGGATGACGGACAGTATTGTGCGACTGAGCGCAGGGAGTGGAATTGCCGCTGTTGGCGAAGGCGATCGGGTCCAAAACTTCAGTCGCAACCGACTCGAGCGCAATGGGACGCTCCCGACTGATTCGGCTTTGTTGGTCAGCGGCAACGCCTCCCTTGGCCTCTACGAGCTTCCGGACAACACCATTCCAACAGGAACCTCCGTGGCCGATCCGAGCTACTTCTATGCGGCAGCCAACACTTTTCAAGCCAATCAGATCAATGCCGTTGAGATTGGGACCAGTGCGGAGGCACTCTCAAACGATTTTTCGATCAGTGGGGTCTTGGTTGGGCAGGGGACCGCACCGATCATCGTCCGTGGGGGGCCGAGCAATCCGGCGATCATTGGATCGACTGTCCCCGGGACGGTCTCCTCGCCAGGGTTCTCTCCTCAACAAGGTGGGTCGGGTGCTGAAGTGACGATCGGGCCAACCACGACGATCCAGCTGGCAGGGGAGATGGACCTGCAGGTGGGGGATTTCGCGACGAATCGCCGCGGGGGACTCTCGGCCAATGGGTATGCCGGGAACTACTTGGGGACCGAATCCGCAACTTCCAACCGCAGCGTCAAGTTCGAGTCTGTTCCGGGCGGCCCGAATTTTGGATCGATCTTCTTCACCCGCCGCGCGCTCCCCAGCTCGATCCTCAACAATGTCCAGATCGAGCGTGGAGGAAACGGGCAGCAGGGGGCAGTCCCATTGATTGTCGAGGTAGTTTCGCTTCCTATCACCAACTCACGGATCGATGGGGGGTTGTTGGAGACCCTCGGCGCAGTGGTCGATAAGAGGGGAAGCGGCTTTGTCAATACGACCAGCTCTCCAACGATTGAGACCATTGCGGGTGGAATTCTTGGGGATGGCAATCTGGGGACGCAGGCGATCATTGGGATTCCAGTCAATCTGGTCATTGACCCACTGGGGCGTGGGGTCTTCTTTTCCGATAGTCCCTCGACGAATTATATTCGATTTCTTAATACAAGGCGGGAGACGGTGGTTATTGCTGGGATCTCTATCCCAGCAGGGACGGTGAG
>JBMUAP010000090.1:0-9207 GCA_049454155.1 Blastocatellia bacterium | reverse complement strand
GGCGCCAAAGAAAGTCGAATTCTGCCACCGACCAGTCGGGATGTCAACAGCGCGCCGATCAGGTGGGGCGATCAGGGGGATGACGGCGCGGCGGGCACACCACCGAACCGTTGGTGGCTGCCCGGAAGGGGGCCGCGCCGGGTCGTCAGAAGGAACGAAGTCAGGAGCAGGAGCAACACCGGGACGGCAAGCCACGCGAGGAGCATGTTGCGGCCCGGTCTCCACTGGGGGCCGGTTGGCGGTACGGCCGGGGAGGGCAGCGCTCGCACTGGCCAGTCGGTGAGCAGCAAGAGCAGCGTGATCAGCAGCGCGGTTATCCAGAAGCTGACGTGGACCGATAAGACGGACTTGTGATGGAGAAGCGAGACCGACTTGGTGAGGTCGGCGACGACAAAGAGCCACATCAAGAAGAGCAGGATGAGCTGTGCCCGGCCTGATGGGTTCGCTGGCACCAGGAGAAACCGATCCTCCAGGTGGAGGCGGATGGCGGAGAGGCCAACGATCGTCAGCCCAGCTGCCAAGAGGAGGACCCAGGAGGTCGGGGAGATTCCCAGCAAGGAGTCGCGGAGATGCCCCTTCTCCAGCCAGAAACGCAGGTTGGTGTCGAAGTTATGCCAGGGGAGGACGAGGAGCAGAACGATCAGGGAGAAGGCACGGAGGGGCTTGCCGAGCGGGGAGGGGTCGACGGGGGCCAGCCCTTGTCTGGCGAGCCGCCGCAGGCCAATGGCGACCCCGACGCCCATCACTAACCCGAAGAATCGCTCCATCCACTTCCAGTAGTCGAGGTTGTGGAGCGCGGAGAAGCGCCCGATCGGTCCCCATCCACCCCGACCGAGCATCTGCAGGACATCGCCGACGGCAAAGCCGAGCCCGCCCGCCAGTGCTCCGTAGAGGAGTAGAAGAAGAGCCGCCCGATTCCGTTCCCGCCACAACAACAGAACCACGGCACAAGCAAGACCGACGCATCCCGACCAGTTGTCGCTGCGGGGTGGGGTCAGGCGAAGCCCCAGGAGGGCGGTCAAGAGACCATACCCCGCCAACCAACCGACAGCCAGCCAGAGCATCCAGCGACTGGCTGGCTGCCACCGCTCCCTTCCGAAGAGGTGAAACCCAATTCCCACGGCGAGGGCGGTCAGCGCCGCGACCCAGTCTGTATCGTGGAGGGACCAGCGCTCACTGAGTCGCTCGGTCCAGCCGGTACCATCGAAGAGCAGCCAGACGCCATAGAGGGTCGAGAGGGGGACGACGATCGATTCGAGCTCCGCGCGCCGCCACGTCAGTCCCAAGGCAAGCAGCCCAGCCCCGATCGCCCCCCAGAGGGCACCAATCAGAAAGAGCGCGGCGAGTCCATAGAGGACATTGGCGAACGCCGCATCGCCGGTGTAACCAATGACGATCCCGTAGCTCATCTGCCCACCGAAGGCCCAGCCAATCGCGCCGAGCATCGCCAAGACGCTGGCGCGGCCCAACCAATCGACGCGTCCAGATCCGAGAGCACAGGCGAGGGCGACCAATGCTCCAGGGAGCATGGCTCCCGCCTCGTGCCCGTAGTCCCCCCGGATGCCCCACCCAAGCGACATCGCCAAGCCAGCGAGGAGAATCATCGGCCCTTGCCGTGAGGAGATCATTTCTGCAATGGTGCTCTGCATAGAGGAAGAGGCCCTCCCTTTCGGTGGATGTTGCGTGCAATGGCGAGCAGATGATACGCAACTCGCCACGCTTCGCCAATTGATGCGCACGGTCGATTGGCGTACCCTACGATGACGATGACGACACGACGCAAAGCCGGCAAGGAACGGCTCGACAAACTGCTGGTCGAACGGGGACTGGTCGAGACGAGAACACGGGCCCAAGCCTTGATCCTCGCCGGGCAGGTCTTCTCCCAGGGAGTTCGCCTCGACAAAGCCGGACTGGAGGTCTCACCAGAGATCGAACTGACGGTTCGGGAGTCGCTCGCCTATGTCAGCCGTGGCGGACTCAAACTGGCGGCCGCCCTCGACCACTTTCAACTGGACCCAGTCGGTAAGGACTGTCTCGACATTGGCGCTTCCACGGGGGGATTTACCGACTGCCTTCTGCAGAGAGGGGCCATTCACGTGACGGCGCTCGACGTTGGGCACGGCCAGATCGACTGGCGCCTGCGACAAGATCCACGCGTCGAAGTTCGGGAGAATGTCAACGCCCGCTACCTCCAACCAGAGGACTTTGCTAGCCGCTTCGACCTGATCGTCATCGACGTCTCCTTCATCTCGTTGAAGCGGATCCTCCCGGTCCTGCCCCCACTCCTGCAATCAGACGGACAGGTGGTCGTGCTGATCAAGCCGCAATTCGAGGTCGGACGCCACGAAGTCGGACGCGGGGGCATCGTGCGCGACGCCGCGGCGCAGGCGCGCGTGGTCGAGGAGATCACGCAAACGGCCGCTACGCTGCACCTCGTCTGCCGGGGTGTCCTCGACTCTCCGATTCTTGGAGCGGACGGCAATCGCGAATTTCTTGCGCTCTTCTCCCAAGAGATCCGTGCGTGAGCGGGAGTGAGAGACACTCCCGGGCTACTTCTTGGGACGTTCCACCTGCGCGGGATGGGTTACCCGAGCAGCCCTTCCCTCCTCCCCACGGAGTTCGACCCTGACTTTCCAAGGACCACGCCCCTTCTCCGGCCACTTCGTTCCCACGTAGTAGCCGGAGAGCAATCTGGTCAGCAAGGTATCCAGGCTCGGAGCGATCTCATCGACGGTTCGGCAGAGCAGTGCCTGTCCTCCCTTCTCTGCCGCCATCCGCTCCAACCCGCTCTGGTAGGCCAGATTGAGCGCGTCAGGTCGATACTCGAGATGAAGCACAAAGAGCGGAATCGCGAATCTC
Organism: Blastocatellia bacterium; assembly: GCA_049454155.1. Taxonomy (GTDB): domain Bacteria; phylum Acidobacteriota; class Blastocatellia; order RBC074; family RBC074; genus CAIOZW01. The sequence goes on along the minus strand of JBMUAP010000090.1, from coordinate 6,348 downwards.
GAGAGGGATTGCCCGATTCGACTGACCTGCTCCTGGACGGCTCGATCGGAGAACCGTCGACTGAGGTCCCCGGCATCACTGGAATTGATCACCGGGTTGAGATAGTCCGCGCGGTAGTTGGCGATCCCACTGTCGGTGATGTAGAGCACGAAGACGCGCACTGCGCTCTCCGTCAGAATCCGGGTAGCCAAGTTCGAGACGGGCATCAAAGTATCGAGCAGCCCCGCCCTCCCGTTGACCTGGACAGCACGAATCGTTTCGGCCAGACGCTCTCGATCAGCGGTCGGCTCCAACAAAGCGCGTAATCCGTCTTGTGATCGGAGGACACCCACCCAGTGGTTCTCCGGCAATTCACGGAGCCGGTCCCCTAACCGGAGCCGGACCTGATCGACGCGCGCCAGATCGACCACTGTATCGAAGACGAGAAGCAGCACCGTCGGACTCTGCGGTCCTTGAAAACTCTCCACGGGAAGCTCTTCTTCATTGAGCAACAACCGGAACTCCTCCCGCTTCCCTTGCCGCCAGAACTGCCCCTCCTGCTCGACCCAGACCGGAATCTTGATGAGACCTTCCTCCCGATACTCCCTGCTCCTCCGCTCCGCCTGTCCCACCCCGAGCAGTCCTCCCCCTACCAAAAGAACCCCGATCAATTGTGCCGCTCTCCATTTCACAGTAGACTCCCTTTTTTACAAATATTAAATCTATATTAAGTCGCAGGTTCGATACACAAGAATGAAGAAAAAGACGAACGAGGCAGAGCGAAAGACGGAGGGGTGGAGGTCAGGGAGGGAAATAGCCCTGCTGGTCTTGGTGATGGCGCTGGGAGGAGAGGGGGCCGTCTGGGGACAGACGCCGGTTCCACCGTTGCGAGAGGACCGGCAGTTTTGGAACGAGACGCAACTGATCCAGCGATTGAGTGAGAAGCGGGATCTGGTGATGGTGGGAGGGATCCGGCTCGGCCAGGGCTGGTTCACGCCAGTCGATGAACGGGTTGGGTTCGGCGTGGCGTTCAAGCCGACTCCCAAGCTGACCATTCAGCCAACCTACATGTTCATCAACTACCAACCATTCCCGGGGCGTGTCATCAATGAACATCGGCTGATCCTCAACGTCACCGGGCGCGTCAGAGCAGGAAAGTTCACCTTCACCGACCGCAATCTGATCGAGCGCCGGATTCGCCACAGCAACCGTGACTTCTCCACCTACCGCAACCGGTTGATGATCGACCATCCGGTGCGACTCGGTCGCTGGTCGTTCAACCCGTTCATCGCCAATGAGATCTGGTATACTACCCAACCGGTGGCGACAGGTCGTTTCGGATGGTCCCGCAACCGCTTCTCCGCGGGCTATCTCAAACAGTTCTCCCCCCGATTCTACGCCGAAATCTTCTATCTCTACCAAGCCGACGGCCTGTCGCGACCGGGAAACATCCACGCGATCGGGACCTTTTTCCGCTATACGCTCCCATGATTGCTCGAGGAACACCCACCACACGGCCCCGACTCCCCTAAAAGAGAATGCGGAGTCCGAGCTGCATGACCCGCCCTCCAGTCGAGCCAATGATGCGACCCGCGTTGAGATTGGGGGTTTCAACGGAACCGATCCGGGTGTCAGGGTCGTTGAGATTGGCCAGATTCGGAAAGTTGAAGGCCTCCGTGACAAACTCGAGGGAGGCGTCGGAGGTCAACTCGATCCGCTTGGTGAGCGAGAGATGGTGGTACTGCTCCCCGGGCCCGCGCAGTTGCGGGTGGGTGCGCGGTCCGTTCCCAATGGTGAAATCGTCCGGCTGGCGAAAGGCTTCCGGGTTGAACCAGCGTTCCGGGGTGGGCTGCTCGACCCGCGGGTTGATCCCTGGCACCAGATTGACGCGCAGGTTCCCGACAATCCCCCCCGTCCGATTGAAGAGCGGGCGAAGAATGAGTGGGTTTCCTCCACGGAGAGTGGTCAGTCCACTCAGACTCCATCCCCCAAGAAATCGGCTTGTCAGCGGATCATCGGCGAAGAACCACTTCCCTTTTCCAAAAGGCAGCTCATACGTGTAGCTGACCTGCAGGCTGTGGCGCAGATCACTCGTCGAGAGAGACCACTCTTCGGCGAGGTTTCCCGGGTCCTGGGGGATCCCGCTCGAGTAGTTGTCCATCAGCTTGGCAAAACGGTAGATGGCGCGACCAAAGAGGCCACCCGTCAGGCGCTGATCCATGGTCAAGGTCAGCGAATGGCCCTCCAACTCGCCGCCTGGGTAGAGCCCGCCGACGTCGAGGTTCCGGAACTGGGGGTAAGGACGCAGTGAATTGCGGAAGGAGTCGTCATAGAGCTGCTCGCCGTAGCGCAGATTCTCGAGGGGGACCGCATTGAGGCGCGCCAGCCCATCGACAAAAGTGTTGGTTCCCCGCCAGCCGTTGTATCGAGCTTCGAGGGCCATGGCGTTGGGCAGCTCACGCTGCAACCCAAAGCTCCATTGCTGGCTGGTCGGCAACTCACCGCTGCGATCGACGATGTCGGCGTCGGTCCCATTCGCTGCCGTTGGGTCGAGGAAGGGGGGGCGGACGAAGTTTCCCGGAATTCCATCCCGGAGCTGGAGGGCTGGAAAGAGCTGCTCGTTGGGCGAGAAGAAGACGGGGGCAGCGTTGAACCCCTGGGTCGCGAAATGGCGACCATAGAGCGGATAGTTCTCGTAGTTGAGGTTGTACTGAAGCCGAAGGACGGTTCGTCGGCTGTTCCAGGGATTGATCGCCAAGCTGACGCCCGGTTCCGCCCGCACCGTCGTCGGCTGCAAGCCGCGCCCGATGCCGTCTCGCCCCGCAAAGATGAGGGCCCCGGGCCGCTCATTCTCCGGATTGAGCTGGTCGAGCGAGACGGTCGACTGTCGATCGTACTTCTCCGTGCGCGGTGTGGCCGTCTCGACGCTCAGGGTAAAGGTTGCCGTCCAACCTGGCCGAATCCGGTACTGGTCGCTCAGATTGACCTCGAAGAATGAATTGCGGTAGTAGGAGGGCTGCTCGACGATTCCCTGCTCCGCCCGGTAGGCCATTCCCAGCAAGAAGGAGGCAAACGGATTGCCCGTGTTCCGAACCCCGGGCAGCCCCGTCAGCGCGTTGCCAAAGTAGAAGAGGCCCGCGGGAAAGGAGGGGCGGAAGGTGTGGGCGAAACGACGATGGCCATAGGCCGTCAAGCTGAGACTGTGGGCTCCGCGGTTGATGGCAATCGTCGATGAACCGATGTAGAGATAGCCACGATCACGGAAGGCCGGGGTCGGCGGTCCGATCGGCACATATTGCCCAAGCAAGAACCGGGGGAAGTAGCGGGAGAAGGTGCCGGGCAGTCCGAGACGGGTTGGGTGATCGACCGCCTCCTCTTCGTTGACAGAGGTTGTTGCGTAGTAGTTGGCCGAGACGCGAAAGGTCCAGACGATCTGCGGAGAGACCGTGTAGGTATGCTGGTAGGAGACGGTTCCATTCTCGAAGGCGTAGTTGGGATTGCCCGAGTTGGCCGGGCCAGGAAAGAGTTCCGGCGCCTTCTGCAAGCCTCTCGAATAGTTGAGATTGAGGTTGAACTGCTGCTGCTCGGTCAGCGTGTGATCGACCTTCGAGATGATTCCGTCGGCCCGGTTCTCGAACGGGGAGTTGATCCAGTAGTTGTTGAGGAGAAAGGGACCAATCGAGCTGTTTGACTGGGGATAGAGGTCGACCAGCGCCCGGGCGACCGGGTCGAGGCGCGCCGCCGGAATCCGATTGCCCGGAAATGGATCGCGCAGATACTGCAGGTTCTCCAGCGAGACGGGTCGCGAGGGGTCGTAGGCCGGATTGGGGCGCGTCGTCTGCGGGTCATAGAGGGTAACAGGCTGACCCGCATTGTCGACCAGGTCAGAGAAGTCGCCCTGTCGTTGCAGGTTGGTGGGAAGGGTCAGAAGCCGGCTCTGGGCAATCCGCTCGCGGGTCCCCTCGTAGGAGAAGGAGAAGAACGTCCGGCCGCGTCCGTCATAGACCCAGGGCAGACGGATCGGTCCGCTGAGGGCTCCCCCAAACTGGTTGCGGCGCAGCAGGTTCTTGGTTCCGCCAAACTGTTTGACTTGGTGGGGGACGGCATCCATGGCGTCGTTGCGGAGGTACTCGTAGAGTCGCCCGGTCAGCGTATTCTGCCTCCCCCCGACATTGGCTCTCACCTTCCCACCAGATCCGAGCCGCCCCATCTGGATGCGGAACTCTTCGAGCGCTTTCTGTAACTCCGAAGGTCGTGGCCTTTGCGGCTCCCCTTCCTTCTTCTCATCGGCGGACTTGTCGTCCGCCGGGGTCGGACTCCCGGTCGAGGAGGGAGGATCGGTCACCTCCCGAACTGAATCGGTTCGGCTCTCCCCCACTGAATTGCCCTGGGGAGAACCTTGAGGCGCCCCTTCCGCCACTCCCATCATCAGGACCAAAGCCAGCAGCAAACCTCTCTGCCATCGACGATCTCGACGCGCTCTTTCCATCCGTCCTTCCTCCTCTTCCGCTCTCCCTGCGGGATCTCTTCCCCCCTTATCCTCTGACGTAGTGAGATTGCATGAAAAACAGTCAGATTCTACCCAATCTGGTCTGACCATGTATAGTCGATTCGGCGTGGAACATTTGCGATGGGGCGCGTCTGTGCTACTTTGGCGGCGGATGGCATGGATGGCCCGTGCCGAAACGCTGATCAGCGGATGCGGAGAAACGAGGAGGATGCATGGCAGGTGGCAAAGTGGGAGGTTGGGGCAGAAAAGGAGTCATCCTGCTGCTCTTGGGAGTCGGACTGTCGACCTTTCCGGTGGGGCGGGGCTCATCGACCGCCTCCCAGCAGAGAAGGCCCGCCCGGGAGTCGGGTCGGTCGATCCGGCTGGTGGTGGGGATCGTCATCGATCAGTTCCGGTATGACTTTCTGACGCGGTTTGAGAGCCAGTATGTCGAAGGGGGCTTGAAGCGCTTTCTGACCCGGGGCGCCAATTTCGCGGACAACAACTACCTGCACACGCCGACGTATACCGCGCCTGGCCACGCGACCTTCATGTCGGGAACGACGCCGGCGCTCAATGGAATCATCGGCAACGACTGGTACGACCGGGAGTCAGGCAAGGTGACGACCAGCGTCGCCGACTCCTCCGTCCAACTGCTCGGGGGACGGGAGGGAGGGTCGGCCGCCTCGCCACACCGGCTGATCGGCAGCACGCTGGGAGATGAGCTGAAGTTGACGACGGGGGGGCGCGCCCGGGTCATCGGGATCTCGTACAAAGATCGCTCGGCGATCCTGCCGGTGGGTAAGCGGCCGGATGGAGCCTACTGGTTCGATGGAACGACCGGCAACTTCGTCTCGAGCACCTACTACTTCGAGAAACTGCCCGCCTGGGTCAGCCGGTTCAATCAGGAGCGGCACCCCGACCGGTACTTTGATCGGGTCTGGGAGCGGTTGCTGCCCGAGGCGGCCTACGGGCTCTCCGCGCCGGATGACGCCCCCTACGAGGAGTCACCGGAGAAGCGCCGCTTCCCCCATTCGCTCCGTGCCGGGGATGAAAAACCAGGACCGAAGTTCTATGGGCGGTTCCAAGGCTCTCCTTTCGCCAATGATCACTTGGTCGATCTGGCCCGGGCCGCCATCGAGAACGAACAGCTCGGCAAAGACGACATCCCGGATCTCTTGACGATCAGCTTCTCCGCCAACGACGCCGTGGGCCACACTTTTGGCCCGTTCAGCCAGGAGGTCCAGGACATCACGCTGCGCACGGACCGCAATCTGGCTGACCTCTTCGCCTATCTCGATCGCCAAGTCGGGCTTGACCACGTCCTCTTCGCGCTGACCGCGGATCACGGGGTCTCCCCCGTCCCGGAGATGGTCTCGGCCCTGGGGTACGGTGGCCGTGTCAACGCGACGGCGATGAACGATTCGGTCGAGAAGGCCCTCGATACCCGCTTCGGGGAGGAGAAATGGATCCTCTCCACCAGCAACGGGAATGTCTATTTCGACGAGAAGGCGATCGAGCGGCGCAAAGTCTCTGCAGAGGAGGTGGAAGCGCTGGCGGCGCAGGTCGTGATGAAGACAAGGGGAATCGCTGCCTGCTACACGCGGACGCAGATTCTGGCGGGGCGTGTGCCCGACACCCACATTGCCCGGAGTGTCGTCCTCGGGTTTCACCCACAGCGGAACGGGAACCTCGTCGTCGTCACTGAGCCCTTCTATCTCTACGGCAAGGGTCCGGGAACGTCCCACGGAACCCCTTACAGTTATGATACGCACGTGCCCCTCCTCCTCTTGGGCCCGGGCGTGCGCCCTGGGTGGTACTACCAGCCAAGCAGCCCGGCCGATATTGCGCCGACGCTCGCCGCGCTGCTCAAGATCAAT
>JBMUAP010000089.1:0-9211 GCA_049454155.1 Blastocatellia bacterium | reverse complement strand
TAGAGGTTCCGGTCAGTGAAGACGAAGCTCCCCAGATTGCCCTTGAGGGTTGCGTTGAGGATGAGCCGCTCCTCGTGGATGATCCTTCCTGGATAGGGCTGGTACTCGACCCGCAGGTAGGTCGGCATGATCGTCAAGTGAGGATTGACCTTGAAGGCATACCCGACCCCGAACCGTTCATCGACGGGACGCTGCCAGTTGCGGCCAATCCGGACGACCCCGAAGATGACGATCTCCTGCTTCCGATTGATCTGTTTTGTCAACTGAAGTTCGTTCCAAAGCTGATGATCTTCACGAGGGGGAGTGGTCTGTCCCAAGACTCTCCCACCACCCGGAAGTACTGCCGCCATCACCAGCAGGAAGCTGATTCCAAGCAAGGTTCTGATCATCTTCTGCTCGATCCTCCGTGAGCTGGTCCAGTCTGGGGGACAGACCGACCAACCTGCGCACTCGAGTGGAGGAGGTTGCTCGCCGCCCGTTCGGGAAGGTGGACGAAGATTCCCGGGAAGAGGCCACCGAGAATCAGAAAGAGGATGGCCAAGGTCAACACCCACCGCTCGCGTGGCAAAGCATCCCGGATGGCCATCGCGGCCGGTCCGGGTTGGCCAAGGAAGAGCGAGGTGAAGAGCCGCATCAAGTTGAACGCGTTGAGCGCTGTGACAATCGGCAGAATAATGCCCAGCTGCGGATGGGTCTCGAGGGTGCCATGGAGCAGCAGGTCTTCGGCGGGAAACCCGAGCGTCAGTGGCAGCCCGACCAGGGCCAGTCCGCTGATCGCAAAGAAGACCGCCAGTCTTGGCGCCATCTTCGCGAGTCCAAGGGATCCCCGGCCATCGATCGGTCTGGTCAGGCGTGCCTCCAAGCCCGTGTAGACAGCTGTCAGAATCGAAGTCGCCACCACGACAACCTGCCAGAGGACCAGCGCCCCGGTGATCGCGTCAGGGTGCGTGCTCTCCAATCCGACCACCAGGAAGGAGGATTGGCTGATCGTCAGCAGCGCCAGCAGGCGTCGTGGCTGCCGCTCACTGAGGGCGAGGATCGCCGTGTAGCCAGCGGTCAACAGGCCCAGATCTCCAAGCAGCGGCAAGGCCGCCGCAGCGATCTCCGGAAAGGCAGGCACGGCCAATCTCGCAATCAGAAATGCCCCTAAATGGCCATTGAAGAGCAACGTCAACGGAATGAGAGGACCTTGCTCGAACGACCGAGTGACCCATGTGTGGAAGGGAAAGAGCCCTTTGCGCAGAAAGACTCCCGCCATCAGACAGCCAAAGGCCAGGTAGAGAAGGGGCGAATTTCCGTTCCGCGCCAGTCCAAGGCTGAGCTTGGCCGACCACTGAGCCGACTCCGTTCCGAGCGCGAGCAGGACCGCGCCCAGCAGGACCAGCGCGGCACTTGTCAACAGGATCGCCCGCGCCCCCAGTGGGATTGTCACACCGGTCTCTCGATTGAAGAAGCTTGATCCAAAGAAGGGGATCAACGAGGCTCCCCAAGCGATGGCGAAGAGTGCCAGATGGTTGGTGGCATAGGCGACCACCGTCGTCAGGGTGACGATCTGGATTCCGACCAACCACGCGGCAGTCACTTTGCGGCGGGGTGCGAGGACGACCATTCCCAGAGCCAGTCCGGTATAGAGGGGCAGGGGCAGCCCGTTGAGTGAGTCGAGGACGGCCCACTGTCCCCATCCTGGCAGTGGCTCGCGCAGCGAGATCCCACCGGACCGCTCGATCTCGATTCCAGCTGCAATCAGCAGCAGAAATACCGCGCCCATCGCATAGGTGGTGGTGCGCCTTGCCGCCTCGGGCACGGCCATCCGGTGGGTTCGAATCGTCGAGGCGATCAAGATGAGGAGACTGACACTGACCCACGGAAACATCAGCTGCTCAGACATCGGCACCCTCCATTCCACTCCTGACGGCGGTCCGTGGCGGACAGATCCTGACCCGCTCTTCCAATTCTTCCTGATGGAATATCGGACGACTGTGCCGGCCCAGCGGACCCAGGGGATAGGTTGCCCGCTTGGTTGGTCCAAAGATCGCGACGGCCAAGCGATCCTCAATGTCGTGCAGCCATCGTGAGACTTGCACCAGTGGTCCAACCACTGCCCGCTCGAGGATGACATCGTGGTAGCCACGTTCGAGCGCAAGACGATACAGCCAGATCCGCAGCTTGATCGGGATCATCTGTTCAAAGTATGCCCCGGTCGCCGTCGGTTCGCCGCCTGCCGCGGAGTAGCGCCGGTGATGGTCGTGAAGCATCGAAGGCGCCCGCAGAAATTGCAGCGTACGAACGACGATGTGACCCGAGAGGTGGAGCAGCGCCATCCATTTCAGTCCAGCACCAATCTCCGCAAAGATCAGGCCCAACTGCGCCAAGGAGGCGTAGGCGATCGACGTCTTGGCATCTACCGTGGCCCGCCCGACCATCGTCCCGTGAATCGCCGTCAGCAGCCCGACAATGACGACCGCCACCGAGACGATCAGGGATGACTCGATCAAGGGTTGGGCGCGCAACAACAGATACGCTCCCGCGTGCACGGAGAGTGCACCGTAAAAGATCGCACTCGATGGCGTCGGTCCCTCCATCGCCTGGGGCAGCCATCCGGAGAACGGGACCTGCGCGCTCTTTCCCATTGCTGCCAGCAGGAAGAGCAGACCGACGACCGTGGCCTGTCCACCCGTCAGCAGCGAGGCACCGTCCGGCCAGGGATGGGTGAAGACCCGGTCGACCGTCGCGGCTCCGACGTAATCGTGAAGCATGGCCACTCCGGTCAGCAGACCAATATCGCAGACACGGTAGATCAGAAAGACGCGCAGCGCGCTTCTTACCGGATTGTTGCGCTGCTGAAAAAATCCAATCAGGAGCACCGAGGTCAGACCAACCAGCTCCCAACCAGCGATCATCAGATCGAACGAACCGGCCAGAAAGAGCAGCAACACGCCAAATCCGAAGAGGTTGAGCAGAAAGAAGAACCGCAAGTACCCTCCCTCCCGATGCATGTATCGCTGCGAGAAGGCTCCAATGACGCCGACCAGGACGAAGCTCAGCGCAATCAAGGGCAGCGAAAGTCGATCGATCTGCAAGAGCAGCGGAAACCGGTAGGTGTGCACCTCGAACCAGTTGCCGATCGGCAGTCGAACGGACGGAAGTTTGTGGCTGACCATCCAGCCCGCCAGAATGATCACCAAACCGGTGGCGAGGCTATAGCAGATCCCCGTCAACCGTGCAATCAACCGCTCTGACAGTTTGAGACCGGTCAGCCATCCAACACCTAGCATCGCGGTGGTCAGTCCCGGTAAGAGAAGAATCCATCCAATAATTGGTTCCATAAAGCTTGATGACCATTCCGGTGGAGATCTTGGGAGTGGGAGAGGCTAATCTGCGGCTTGGCCAGCCACTCTGACGATGGGCAGATGATCCAGTTTTCCCAGAAACCAATCTGGGGAAGAGGCGACCGTGGTCAGCTCCTCGAGACGGGCGGTGAATGGTTCAAAAACACCTTGGCGGTAGACGTGGAAGGCTCCGTGATCCGGATTGATCGTTACTACCCGGATCCAGCGATTTTCGATCAGTTCACGAACGACGGGACTTTGAAAGGCCGCCCGGAGCAGCTTTTCCGGGGTGCTCTCAACGATCAACAGCAGCCGCACCGGTTCGTGGATTTCGACCATCTGCCAGGGAAGTCCAGTCCGGAGATCGCTCGACTGTCCATTCATCACGCCCATCAGACCCGTGACGTTGTGCGGCAGCTTCGTTCCCGAGCCATATCGTTCGTTGTCGACATAGGAGAAGTAATATTCAAGGTTGATGCCCGCGCAGACAGGACCAGCCGCCCCCAGCAACGCAGCGAGCGATCGACCTTCCTGGCCGGGGACTTCATCGGTGGTCGGATCATAGGAGATGAGAAAGGCACGTCGATCCAGAAAGAGGCTACGAGTAAGGCTGCGCCGTCCGACAATCGCCACGGCGTTGGTTGCGTGTCCACACTCCGGTCGCGGCTCCGCGAGATGTTCCGCCCGCTCCTGGACGTGGAGCAGTGCCGACGCCGGTGTCTTGATCGCCGACGCCGACTCAAACCGCCGGGAGCGCTCCAGCGAATTCGCCGCCCGCGCCGCATCCAAGACGCGGCGGACGAAGATCAGATCGTCCAAGTGTGACGGCGGAACATCCCCCTCGTCAAAGAAGGTGATCTGGTCGCTTGCCGTATCGTGGTCCCCTCCCAGAAACCAAGTCTCATCCGAGAGGTAAATTCCAATCTCGCGCAGGCGGGCACGCACCAGCGGGTGGTTGGCCATTGCCGCGAAGAGCCTCGCGTTGGGGCCCCCGCGCCTTCCTCCACAGGCACCACAGTGGTACGCCGATTCGTGTGGGTTGTTGAGACAGGTCGATCCGTGGCCAAGAATGACCACCAACCGGGAGAATTCATTCGTCAACCCGACTGGTCGCAGCACGGACGCGACCCGGTCCGCCTTCTCCTGGATCGAAAAGCCGACGAGCAGCTGATCGGTCAGTTCCTGGCCGTCCTCCTCCGCCCGCATCAACGTCAGCTCCGTACTTGGCGTCGGCAGAAAACGGTCTTCGAGCCACCGATACAGAACTGCCATTCGCCGCGGGGCAAGTGTGCGCCCGAGCAAGGGAAAGAGGGAAAGAAGGCCAAATCCGATGGTCCCGATCCATCCTCTCAAGAGCGTCCGGGAGCCGTTGAAACTGGTCTGCAGCAGGCTTGCCCAGAGACGCCTTCGCTGCTGCCTCTTCTGGCCTACTCCCTCATCATCGACCGTCGGACGCTCGATGACCGCGTGCTGTGGTTTGACAACAACCGGGCAGAGCGCGACACCGTGCGGGTCGTCCAGTCCCCGGTAATTGACGGCCACTCCAAAGAATCCAGCCGCCCCAAATGTCTCCACCTCCGACTCCTGCTCCTCAACCGCGCGCCGGATCGACTCCTCCCGCTCATCGATGCAGAAGAAGATCTGTGCCTTGGGGCGAACAGTGCGTTGGAATCGCGCTGGGTCGAGGCTCTCCCGATGCGTCTTCAATGGCGCGAGAACGTCGAGTTCGTGGCGTCGTTCGTACGCCAAGTGCAGAATCCGTCTTCGTTCCGTCTCGTGGAAGAGGTCGATTTCACTGGTCAGTCTCTGAAATTGACTCTCGCTGAGGGAGTTGATCTGCCCGGCAGAGAGCCCCAGCAGCTGGACAGCGTCAAACAGGCGCGCGACTCTGGTCAAGTGCCCCAGATTTCCAGATGGGGAATCTTCTTGGCGGGGCTGCCTCCAGGCAGTCTCGGCCAATCCTTGGCATCCGCTCTGCTGCCAGATATTCCCAAAAGCCACCCAAGTCAACGTCAGCCGCACGGCCAGAAAGTCGGCCAAGCTCGATCTCCACGGAGTGTGAGGCGCCAGTCCAGGGTCGAGTTCGAGCTGATGAAAGAGCCCGGCCCACCCGGGAAGGGCTCTCAACTCAGCCTCGAGACAGCTCTCCCATTCCCCTTCGGTGATCTTGAACCTTGCCAGGATCTCGATGATCGTTTCGAAGGCGGTCAGGTTCAGTGCCCGTTGTTTCCCGAACTCTTTGCCAAGTCCAACAAGGTAGCGCTCCTCCGGAAAGAGGCGGTGAAGGCCCTGTTGTCCAAAGAGGTCCCGCACCGTGGCATAAAACCCCTCTTCGGAACGGGGCATTGGCCAGTATGACTGCCCCTGATCGAGATAGACCGCGGAAAGGCGGCTCAGGGTTGGGTGGATCACTTCGTCAAAGTCGACCCCCGTCAACCAGTGCAGCCCGACACCGGGTCGATCTGGCAGAATGGGCGCATGCTCGACTCTTTTGGGAAAGCGTCGGTAGCAAGCAGAGAAGAGGTTGTGGGCCAGTTGCGAATCCTCTTCGTTGCTCTCCCCCCGGATGGCCTCGATGGTGTCGGGGGCAAGGTCGTCCCGCAGTCTTTCCAGGACAGACTCCTCCTCGATCAACCATTCGATATTGTCGGCAGAGAAGGCTCGCAGACCCGGCCAGATCAAGGCCCGGCGCAGCTGGCGTCGGGTCAAGGCGCGTGGCCAGATCGTTTCGTCGGCCTCCGCGTCGAGTACCGCCTCGATGTCCTCGATCCGGATTCTTCCCCGTCGCACTTCTTGCTGGTAGCGGGCCTCCGTCAAATACGGCTCAGTGCCAAACTTCTTCGACGCTTCGACCACTGCCTCTTCGAAGGGCAGGTGCTGAAAAGCGTGCAAGGTATTGTGATGGATGAACACCCCAATTGGTCCTTGGGTCGGAAGAAGGTGGGCCGCTTGACCAATCACCTTCTCCAGCCGTTGCACCAAGCTCAAGCCATTGTCGAACGGACTCTCGTAGATCGACGCACGCATACCTAGAGCCCCTCCTGCTGGACGCGACGCCTCGTTGCCAGCCGGTGGTTCGATACCGCAGCGTGATTGTCGAGTCCAGTGAGAATCAGCTCGCGACCTTCCCAGCGGCTGGCGATCCCTTCGAGTTTGTACAGGACGGTGTGGTCGACGACCCAGGCATTCTCAAAATCGATGATCACCCGCTTGATCTCGGGCTCAACCGTCTTCAACCGTCTGCTCAGACCGAGAAAGTTGGTGAAGATGGCCGCATCCCGCACTTCGAGAACCAACGTCTCACCGTCTCTCGACTCCTCCACGATGCTTCGGAAGAGGCTCTTCACGGGGGCACCGTTCAAATGATGGAGTCCAATCTTGAAGATCAGGCCGACCCCAACTCCAATCAGAAGGTCGGTCATCAGCGTCACGAGCATGGTGGTTACGAAGATCAGCAACTGCTCGGGACCAATCCGGTAGGCATGCTGAAACTCTTTTGGTGAAGCGAGCCGGAAACCGGTATAGATCAACATTCCTGCCAGCGCCGCGAGCGGAATCTGCTGCAACAATCCTGGGATCAATGCCACCGAGAGGAGCAGGAACAATCCGTGGAAGAAGTTGGACCACGAACTCTTCGCCCCATTGTCGATGTTGGCCTTGCTCCGAACGATCTCCGAGATCATCGGCAGCCCGCCAATCAGGGAGGCAATCGTGTTTCCGACGCCAGTGGCCAGCAAGTCACGGTTGAGATTGCTCGATCGTTTCTCTGGATCGAGTGAGTCGACGGCGGTCACGCTCAGCAAGGATTCGATCGATCCGACGAGCGTGAACATGAGAATATATTTGATCGAAGTTCCGCTGAGGATCTGAGAAAAGTCCGGGAACGCCAGTGCACCCAGCAGCGAGCCGGGCAGCCGGATCAGGTATTTCGGCCCGAGATGAAAGACTTGTCCAAGGATCGAGTAGTTGTGCTCGTCCCGCAGATCGAAGATGTATCCGAGCGGGACCGCGACGGCGAGAACCAACATCGGTCCTGGAACCTTCTTGGCCCATCTGCTGCGGAGCAGCGGGACGCCAAAGAGAATCACCAGCGATGTCAACCCGATCAGAAAGACCTCTGGATTGAGCTGCGTCAGACTGTGCGGAATCTCTGCCAGCAGGTGAAGCGGATCTTTCCCCGCCGGTGTCACCCCGAGAAGGGTATGGGTCTGTTTCGAGATGATGATCACGCCGATCGCTGCCAGCATTCCGTGCACGACCGAAGACGGCATCAGCTCCCCCACCACCCCTGTTCTCGCCACGGCCAGCAGTACTTGCAGAAGACCTGCAATGACTCCGACCGCCAGCGCCCGTCGGTAGCCGGCAACTGGATCGCCTTGGCTCAGCTCGGTCACCGCGCCCAGCGCAATGACGATCAGTCCAGCGGCCGGTCCCTTGATGGTCAGTCGTGCGCTACCCAGAAATTTGGTCAACATCCCGCCGACGATCGCGGTCAAGATGCCCGCTACCGGGGGAAACCCGCTGGCCATCGAGATTCCAAGGCAGAGCGGCAGAGCGATCAGAAAGACGAGAAAACCAGAGGCCAAGTCGTCTCTCCAGCTCGCCTGTCTCTTACCTGCTGCATAATCCATTGTTCAACTCCCTCCACGTGTTCTATTCCTGAACTGCTCCGAACGCGGGTGAAGAATATCGATCGAGAGCGTGTCTGGGTATCCCCTGCACAGGGGAATCCGGCTACCTATTTTCAGGGATATCGTGGCAAAGTCACCAGTGCTGGTAAGATCTTTGGGGCCGGAATGTCCGATTGCAGCAACATACGGAGAATGAACGGGTTACGATGAAGCGATCAAGATGGATCGGTCAAAATGAATGGGAAGGGTGGAAGATGCCGGCCAAGACGACCAATCGCTCACTCTGGATTCTGACGAGTGGGTTTGCCCTGGTCATCCTCACCCTGGCGCTGCTTGCCTGGCTGGGGTTGAACCAGGCGGAGGAGATCCGGCGGCAAGCCGCCGCACTGGTCGATGAGCACCTCTCGACGCTCAAGCTGATCGAGGGGCTCGAGTTTGAGCAGCACCGGGCCAGCACACTTCTGCTCATCGTCTCACGGGTGGGGGTTCCACGATCCGTTGACAAACTGAACGAGTTCGAACAGTCACTCCCCGCACTCACGACCGAGGGAGCGCGGATTCTGCCAAGCCCCCTCTGGGTCGAGCTCTCCCGGGCTGGAGAGAGATATGCCGCCACGGTGCGCGAGGCCCTCGCCGACTCCGCAAGGATCGATCGTAATCTCGCGCAGGTTCAGCAGCACTACGATGACTTTACGCGCTTGATTGACGACGCCCTCAAGCTCGATGCCTTACGGACGGCTGCCGGTGGCCGGAGCATCGAGCGTGCCTCGACCCAGCTGACCAGTGAGAGCGGTGGGCTGCTCGTCTGGGCACTGATCCTCTCCTTGGCCTGTGCCGTCATCACGATCCGCTTCACCCAACAGTCTCTTCGCCGCATTGCGTGGCAAGGCCAGGAATTGAACCGCGTCTCGTGGCATCTGATCCAGGGGCAGGAAGAGGCGGCACGCCGCTTCTCCCACGAACTTCACGATGAACTCGGCCAAGCGCTGACCGGGCTCAAGGCAATCATCCGTGCCATTCAACCGGCGGAACTCGAAGCGCGGCGCGGCGCTTGTCTCGCGCTCCTTGATGAGACGATCAGCAATGTCCGCGAGCTCTCTCAGCTGCTTCGCCCGGTCCTGCTCGACGACTTTGGTCTGCCGGCGGCCCTCCGCTGGCTTGCCGAGCGATTTGAGGAACGGACCCGGATCGAGGTGGAGACCAGCTTCAGCGGCATTGATCGGCTCGCCGATGACGTCGAGACCCACTTCT
>JBMUAP010000088.1:0-9214 GCA_049454155.1 Blastocatellia bacterium | reverse complement strand
CTGCCATGAGGTGGGGGGTGATTACTACGACTTCATCGAGAAGAGCGATGGACGTCACGTCATCGCCGTCGGCGATGTCTCGGGAAAGGGGACGGGAGCGGCACTGTTGATGTCGTCTGTCCACGCGGCAGTTCGGGCCCACACACGGACCCGCCTGACGGCCGGAGAGGTCGTCGCCGAGATCAACCGGTATATCCACGATAATACCCCACTGAATCGGTATGTGACCCTCTTCTACAGCGAACTCGATCCGCAAACCCACCAGCTTCGCTACATCAACGCGGGCCACAATCCCCCGATCCTGCTACGGCAGAGTGGGGAGGTGGCGCGACTCGATGTCGGGGGGGTCCCGGTCGGGATTCTTCCCTCGGGGGAGTTCAAAGAGGGAGAAACGACCCTCGCTCCAGGCGATGTGCTGGTCATCTTCTCTGACGGGGCGACGGAGAGCCTCAACGAAGCGGGAGAAGAGTTCGACGAAGAGCGGCTGATCGAGGTCGTTCAACGGTACAGGGAAGATCGAGCGGCCGTGATTCGGGACCGCATCGATGAAGCGTTGACCCGTTTTGTTGGAAAAGCCAAGGCGGTCGACGACCTGACCATGGTCATCGTCAAGCGCCATTTCTGAGCTGGGACAGAGGTTCCGATGCGGTATGTCTCCTTGCCACTCTTGTCGCTGCTCCCGTGCGTGCTCTGGCTCTGGTATTTTTCGAGTCGGAGCCGGTACAAGCGCCCGTCTCTTCGGGTGCTGGGAATCACCTTCTTTCTGGGGAGCGTCGCGACGATCCCGGCGTTGTTGCTCAACTTGGCTGGGCAGGCGGGGATTTACGGGATCCTGGGCCCAGGGGAGGTGAGCCACCTTCTCGTCCTCTTTCTGGTGGTCGGTCCGATCGAAGAGCTGGTCAAGTTCTCGGTCGTCTACCAGTACGCTTGGCGGCACGAGGCCTTCGACGAGCCGCTGGACGGGGTGATCTACAGTGCGACAGCAGCCCTGGGCTTTGCCGCGGTCGAGAATTTGATCTATCTGTGGCAGAACGATCCATCGTTGGTGCTGCTGCGGGGGCCGCTCTCCAACCCTGGCCATGCGCTCTTCTCGGCGTTGTGGGGGCTCAGCCTCAGCCGGGCGAAAGCGGTTCCCAATCTTTGGCAGGAGCGACTTCCAATTTTGGCGAAAGGTCTCTTCGCCGCCTCGCTCTTCCATTCGCTCTTCGATGGGTTGTTGGTGGCGGCCTCCCGGCTCAGCGTCCTCTTTTTTGGGGTCTTGGTGATCGCGATGATCGGGCTCTTCGTCTGGGTCCGTCGTCAGATCATCTACCACCGGGAGAATTCACCTCACCGGGAAGGAACGATCCTCTTGACGACCCGGCGGTTTTGCCAGGAGTGTGGCGAGGCGGGGCGGGCCAAGACGACCTGCGCCCATTGTGGGGCCTTCATCCCAGAACCGGAAGAGATGCAGGATTGCCCGCTCTGCCAGATTCCACAACGACCTGGAGCAAAGTTCTGCACGCGCTGTGGGGCCAACCTGCGGGTACCAGCAGGAAAGCCGCAGCTGTTGGGAGCCCACTTCACGACGCGTACGCCGACAGGCGAGGAGCGGATCGCCTACCTGCTCAACCAAGCGGAGATTACCATCGGCCGGACCCTCAACAACCAATTTGTCATCGACCACCCCTCGGTCTCGAAGCGCCACGCCCGGCTCGTCCTCGGGGAGTCTGTCTGCACACTCTACGATCTGGAGAGCAGTAATGGGACCTTTGTCGACGGGCGACGGGTGCGTGTTGGCGCGCTCTCAGACGGATGTCACGTTCGCTTTGGGCGAGTCAACCTCATCTACCGTGCCGCCAGCGACAAGAAGACCCTCAGCACCCTCTTCGAGTAGTTGCCCCCCTTGCTGCCCGTTGGTTGGTCGAAGGGCAGCGCGACTCCTGCCGGTTGACGTGACGTGAAGAAAGGGGCTTGAAGAGCGGGGGGAGAGTCCGGTAGGATGCGGTGATCTGCTTCCCTGTTTCAGCTATCCTTGGAAACTCTGCACCACGGCGTGGAGGAGCGAAAACGCTCTCCGGTGCGGAGGTGTGCGCATGCGGCAACAGTTGGCAAAAGTCTGTCTGGTGATGGTCTTGGTGTTGGGAATGGCAGGGGGGAGAAGAGAAGGGAGCGGATGGGCGGATGACCTGGATCGAGGATCGGTGCTGGGTCAGGTCAGGGATGGAATGGGCAATGGGATCGTCGGGGCCAAGGTGAGCGCGGTAGCGGAGGAGCGGCCAGAGATCATCCATCGGGGAGTGACCGACGGATCGGGAGCGTACCGGCTCTGGCACCTCTCCCCGGGGCGCTACCGAGTGGCGGCCGAAGCGGTTGGATTTCAGCGGGTCGAGTCGACAGGGGTGGCCATCGTCGCGGGCCAGACGGTCCGGCAGGAGTTTGTGCTCCCTCCAGGGATGATCCAGGAGACGATCCGCGTCAGCGGGGAGAGAGAGCAGCTCGATCCGACGCGGACGGTGATCGGGCTGACGGTTGGCCAACAGGAGGTGGCGGAGATTCCGATCGAGAGCCGGAATGCACTCGACGCGGTCTACTTCCTGCCAGGAGTGGCCCCTCCCAACTGGAGCGATCGCGACTTGGCAGAGGGGGATCGAACGGTCTCGTATCGGCGCCCACCGGAAGAGGGGGGTAACTTCTCGCTGCAAGGCGGCGTCCCCTACTCGAACAACTTGACGATCGAAGGGCTCGACAACAACGATGACCGGGGGGCACGGGAGCGGTTGAGTCACGTCCTGGCGGCCGGCGAAGAGGTCCAAGTGAGCACGAACCAGTTCTCCGCCGAGTACGGGCGCGCGGCGGGCGGGCGGGTCAACCTCCGACTCCGCTCCGGATCGAAGCGGCTCCGGGGAGAGTTGTTCGGGCTGGCGCGGGATGCGCGGCTCAACGCCAACGGCTTCTTCCGGAACGCGGACCCACGCCGGGCGAGTCGCCTGCCCTTCTTCCAGGCGACGGCTGGTGGGACGGTCGGCGGGCCACTCCCCTTCTCCCGACGCCGGGGAACCTTCTTTACAGGAATCGAGGAAGACTATCTCGACGATCGCGCGGAGATCGCCGCGCTCGTGCCCGTGACGCCCCATCCGACCTTTGCCCTCCCGGCGCCCAATGGGCCCAATCTCGGGGCGATCGCGCGGACCAGAACTGGGGCAAGGGTCGAGGTCAATGGGGGAGTGGCGGTCGGGCTCTTCGATCAGTCGTTGCGGACCCCACGACGAAGCCGGAGCTGGCAGGGGCGTGGGGAGTTCGTGATCGATGAGCGACAGCGGATGACGGGATGGGCAACGTGGGCAGAGACGACCGATCAGCGGGGGTTTCCCGGTGGTCGACGCCTGCTGGAGACGATGCGCAAGCTGGGGCGGGCGAGCGATTCCTGGGCGGCAACGCACGAGGCCCTGCTGGGAGACCGCTGGTTTCACAACCTCCGTGGACAACGGTCGCGCCTTCGCCCATCCGATGCAACGGCCGACCAGCGCGGGATTGGGTCGCCCGTGGTCCTGATCGAGATGGCCGACCCGAGAGATGTGACGGGAGACCCAGCGGCCAACCCAGCGTCGCGTCGTGGCACGCTCCTGGCGGGATCGAGCAACAGCGGCGGAGTGCGGCGTCGTGAAGAGCGATGGCAGGTGCAGGAGACGATCTCGGGCTCGCTGGGAAGTCACAGCTTGCGCCTCGGAGCCGACCTTCACCTGATCCAATTTCATTACCAGGACTTGAGTGATGCCAGTGGGACCTTCTGGTTCGACTCGCCGGCAGACTTTCTGGCCAGTCGCCCCAGCCGGTTTGTGCAACGCTTCGGGACAACCTCCCGGCTCTTCAATCGATATCTCGGACTCTTCTGGCAGGACGATTGGCGGATGCGTCCAGGGATGACCCTCGCGGCAGGGGTCCGCTGGGATGGAGAGTCGCTCCTTGCCGACCGGAACAACTTCGGGCCACGCCTCGCCCTCGCCTGGGATCCGCGCGGGAACGGGAGATCGGTGGTGCGGGCCGGGGGTGGGCTCTTCTACAACCGGGCGATGCCACGTGCGCTCGACGATCAGCGGCTGACCAATCAGACCCGGTTGCTGGATACCAACCTCCCGGCGGCCGCAGACCTCCTTGCACAGTTGACGTTTCCCGTCGCCCTCGCCGAGAACGATCCGCGGTTGGTGGGACGAGCCCTGCCAGAGGAGCGGTTTCTGCGCCGCGTCGAAGCCAGATTGCGGACCCCGGAGAGCCTCCAGCTCTCGATCGGCTACGAGCGACAGGTCGGGCAAGGAACGCGCCTCGAAGTGACGGGCGTCCTGCATCGCGGCACCCACCTCTGGCGGGAGAGCAACCTCAACGCGCCGGTGCTCCCGGCGGGGTATCGGAGCTGGACGGACTATCTGCTCTCCAAGGACTTTCCCAATCCGATCGATCCGACGACGGGAGAGCGCGTCCTCACCCGGACGGGATCCGCCGAGATCGTTCGCTTCACGACCAGTGCTACCCCCAGCCAGACCAGTCGCGAGGGCGGGAAGACCCTCGTCGCCTATGGCCTCAACGCCCCCTCAACCAGCAACGCCACCGTCGCGATGCGCGCCGCGCGGGCGATCCTGGCTCCGTTTCGGCCGGATCCAACCTTGACGCAGGTCGAAGAGTTGCAAGCCCGTGGGAATAGTCAGTACCTCGGGGGGAGCCTTCACCTCTCGCAACGATTGCCCGGCAAGTGGGGATCGGTCCGGTTCGGCTATACCCTCAGCCACCTGATCGATGATGGAGTGGTCAACACGTCGTCTCCCGTCCGGCCAGGGGACTTTCGGGGGGAGCGCTCCCGGAGCCTGCTCGACGCGCGCCACCGCGCGGTACTCAGCGGAATGGGGCGGCTGCCGGGATGGACGGGGGGACTGGAACTGGCAGGGATCCTGCACGTCAGCAGTGGACGGCCCTTCAACCTCGGGATTCAGGGAAATGATCGGAACCTGGACGATCTGAGCAATGACCGTCCAGCGTGGGCGAGCATCGGCAACGAAGCCCGCATCCCACCGATTCCCTGGCGACGCCCCGGTAGCGCCCTCCCGCCAGGACTCTGGGAGCGGTTCTCCCTCCCTGCCCTTGGCTCAACCGGATCCCTCTCCCGCAACGCTGGGCTGGGACCGGCGATGACGACGCTCAACGTGCGCATCTCACGACGCTTTCTGGTGGAACGGGAGCGCCAGCTCCAAGTTCACGTCGAGGCTTTCAACCCGCTCAACCAGACGACCTTCAGCTTTGGCGCCGAGTTTGTCGATTTCCACCCGACCAATCAAGCCACCTTCCTCATGCCGCGACGGACGGTTCGACCGCGCACGCTCCGGATCGGACTGCGCTTCACCTTCTGAGATCGATCGCTCAGCGGGAGGTCTCGTCGTCGATGACCGGGGCCAGCCAGCGCTCGATCTCCGGCACCGGCATCCCTTTGCGGATGGCATAGTCCTCGACCTGATCGCGCGCAATTTTGCCGAGGGCAAAGTACTTGGACTGGGGGTGGCTGAAGTACCACCCACTCACCGAACTGGCGGGCAGCATGGCGCAGCTCTCGGTGAGCGTGATCCCGGTCGCGGCCTCGGCATCGAGAAGGGCGAAGAGCTTGCGCTTCTCGGTGTGGTCGGGGCAGGCGGGATAGCCTGGAGCGGGGCGAATCCCGCGGTACTTCTCCTTGATCAGCTCCTCGACCGTCAGGGACTCGCCCCGACCGTAGCCCCACTCGATCCGGGCCAGCTGATGGAGCCGCTCGGCGAAGGCCTCGGCGAGTCGATCGGCGAGTGCCTGCGCCATGATCGCGCTGTAATCGTCGTGATCGGATTCGAACTGGCGGCAGAGGGGGTCGAGGCCCACCCCGGTCGTCAAGGCGAAAGCGCCGAGGTAGTCGAGGCGTCCACTCTCGCGCGGCGCGACAAAATCGGCCAGGGACTGGTTGTACTGCCCCTCCCGCTTGACTCCCTGTTGGCGGAGCATCGGGAGGCGTGCCAGCAGGCTGTTTCGCGAAGGGTCAGCGTAGAGTTCGATGTCATCGCCCACCGTGTTGGCCGGCCAGAAGCCGATCACTGCGCGCGCCGTCAGGAGCCGTTCGTCGATGATTCGCTGCAACAGCCGCTGCGCGTCTTCGAAGAGGCGCCGGGCCTCTTCCCCAATGATCGGATCGTCGAGAATACGCGGAAAGACCCCGGCCAACTCCCAGGTGTGGAAGAAGGGGCTCCAATCGATGTAGCGCGCGATCTCTTCCAGCGGGTAGCCGTCAAAGGAACGGCATCCGGTGAAGGCAGGAACGGGGAGTTCCGCGGTCGTCCAATCGATCGGGGAGTGATTGGCACGCGCCTCGGCGAGGGACAGCAGGACCCGCTGCTCCTTGCCGGCGGCGTGCGTCTCGCGGTCCCGTTGCTGCTGCCGCTGGTTTTGCAACGCGTACTCGCCCCGGTGATCGGGGCTGAGCAGGTTGCCGACCACCGAGACAGCGCGCGAGGCATCGGTGACGTGGACGATCGGCGGCTCGTAATGGGGAGCGATCTTGACCGCGGTGTGGACCCGGCTGGTCGTCGCTCCTCCGATCAGCAGCGGAATGGTAAATCCTTCGCGCTGCATCTCGCGGGCGACATGCACCATCTCATCGAGCGATGGGGTGATCAGCCCGCTCAGCCCAATGACATCGACGCCCCTCTCTTTCGCCGCCTGGAGAATCTTGTCGCAGGAGACCATCACGCCAAGGTCGATCACCTCGTAATTGTTGCAGCCGAGGACCACCCCGACGATGTTCTTTCCAATGTCGTGCACATCCCCTTTGACGGTGGCGAGGAGGATGCGCCCTTGCGCCTGGCCTACCCCCTCCGCACGCTCCGCTTCCATGTAGGGCGTCAGCCAGGCGACGGCCTTCTTCATGACCCGCGCGGATTTGACTACCTGGGGCAGGAACATCTTCCCTGCGCCAAAGAGGTCCCCGACAATGTTCATTCCCGACATGAGGGGGCCTTCGATCACCTGAAGAGGACGGCCATAGCGCTGCCGGGCCTCCTCGACATCCTCATCGATGAAGTCGACAATGCCCTTGATCAGGGCATGCTCCAATCGCTTCTCGACGGGCCATCCACGCCACTCCTCGCTCTCGCGAACCTCGGCCTTGCCGGACTGTCGGTTCTGTTCGGCGTAGCCAATCAACCGCTCCGTCGCGTCCGGCCGCCGGTTGAGCAGGACATCTTCGACCAAGGTGAGCAGCTCTGGAGGGATCTCATCGTAGACGGCGAGCTGCCCGGCGTTGACAATCCCCATATCGAGCCCAGCCCGAATGGCATGGTAGAGAAAGGCCGAGTGCATGGCCTCCCGGACCGGATTGTTCCCCCGGAAAGAGAAGGAGATATTGCTGACTCCTCCGCTGACCTTGGCTCCCGGCAAGTTCTCCTTGATCCACTGCGTCGCGCGGATGAAGTCGACGGCATAGTTGTTGTGCTCCTCGATCCCCGTCGCCACCGTCAAAATGTTGGGATCGAAGATGACGTCCTGGGGGGGGAAGCCCACCTCGTCAACGAGGATCCGGTAGGCACGCTCGCAGATCTCGATCTTACGCTCATAGGAGTCGGCCTGCCCACGCTCATCGAACGCCATGACGATGACGGCGGCCCCATACTGACGGATCAAGCGGGCTTGGCGCAGAAACTCTTCCTTCCCCTCTTTGAGAGAGATCGAATTGACAATGCCCTTGCCCTGCAGGCACTGCAACCCCGCTTCCAAGACCGACCATTTGGAGGAGTCGATGACGATCGGAACCCGGGCGATGTCCGGCTCGGAAGCGACCAGGTTGAGGAAGTGGACCATCGCCCCCTGGGAGTCGAGCATCCCCTCGTCCATGTTGATGTCGATCAACTGGGCGCCATTGTCGACCTGCTGCCGCGCTACCGCGAGGGCCTCTTCGTACTGCCCATTGAGGATCAGCTTGGCGAACTTGGGAGAACCCGTCACATTGGTGCGCTCCCCCAGGTTGACAAAATTGGTTTCGTGGCGGATCACCACCGCCTCGAGTCCGCTCAATTCCAGGTAGGATCGGGGCGGCGGCGGGACGCGCGGAGGATACGGACGCACCGCCTCGGCAATCGCGCGGATGTGTTCCGGAGTGGTCCCGCAGCACCCTCCGACGACGTTGAGAAACCCACTCGCCGCCCACTCCGCCAACTGGGGGGCGAGCGTCTCGGGCGTCTCCGGAAATCCGGTCGGCAGAAGGGGGTTGGGCAGCCCGGCATTGGGATAGGCACTCACCGCGATCGGGGCCAGCCGGGAGAGCTCCTCGATGTAGGGACGCATCTCCTTCGGGCCGAGCGCGCAGTTGATGCCGATGCTCAAGAGCGGCGCGTGGCTCGTCGAGATGTAGTAGGCCTCAACGGTCTGGCCGGAGAGCGTGCGGCCACTCAGATCGGTGATCGTGAAGGAGAGCATGAGGGGCAACGATCGCCCCAGATCCCGGAAGAGATTCTGAATCGCGAAGAGGGCCGCCTTGGAATTGAGGGAGTCGAAGACCGTCTCGACCAGCAGAAGATCGGATCCTCCATCGATCAACCCCTTCGCCTGCTCGTAGTAGGAGTCCGCGACCTCGGCGAAGGTCACGGCCCGGTAGGCGGGGTTGTTGACATCCGGCGAGAGCGAGGTCGTCTTGTTGGTCGGTCCGAGCGCCCCAGCAACAAAGCGGACCTCTCCAGGATGGGCCAACTGAAACTGATCGACTGCCTCCCGGGCCACGCGTGCCGCCGCGACGTTCAATTCGTAGGCCAACCCCTCCATCCCGAAGTCCGCCAGCGAGACCGACTGGGCATTGAACGTGTTGGTCTCGATGATGTCCGATCCCGCTTCGAGGTAGAGGCGATGGATCTCCCGCACGAGGTCAGGCTGGGTGAGCGAGAGGAGATCGTTGTTCCCCTTCAGATCCCGCGGCCAGTCCCGAAAGCGATCGCCACGATAGGCGGCCTCTTCCAGTCGATGGCGCTGGATCATCGTTCCCATCGCTCCATCGAGGATGACGATGCGCTGCTGAAGGAGTTGCTGTAGGGTCGTCAGTGTCTCAGATTGTTGGGTCACGTCGGTTTGACATCCTCGGTTAGTATCATCTGCCGGACTCACTAGCCGAGAGCTCAGCGCAGCGCCACGAAGACCTCGAGCGCGTGTGGAATCTTCCCAAAGGGGGCGGAGACCTGGACTC
>JBMUAP010000087.1:0-9223 GCA_049454155.1 Blastocatellia bacterium | reverse complement strand
GAAGAACTTGACCGCGGCATAGATCCGTCGCTCCCCTCCCCAGACGCCAATCAGGAAGTACATCGGGATCAGCGTCACCTCGAAGAAGAGGTAGAAGAGGAACATGTCGAACGAGACAAAGACACCCAGCATTCCCGTCTCAAGGATGAGCATGAAGAGCATGTACTCGCGGACCCGCTTGTGGACGTGCCAGCTTGCGAGGACGGCGATCGGCATGAGGAAGGTGCTCAGCAGGACCAGCCAGATGGTGATCCCGTCGATGCCGACGTAGTACTGGACGCCGAGCGAGGCGATCCACGTCACCCGCTCCTCCATCTGCGGTCCCGCCTGCGTCCGGTCAAATCCGGCCAGAAGCAGCAAGGAGACGGCGAAGGTGACCAAGGTCACCAGCAGCGTCAGCCAGCGATACTGCTCGTCGAGCTTCTCTTGCGACGTGCCTCGCGCCTTCCAGAAGATGCCGTGGAGAACCAGCGCAACCGCCCCGAACAACGGCAAAAAAGTAGTGATCGTGATCAAGTTCATATGCGTTCTTGCACTCGGGCGGGTTACCGCGTCGCCATGTATCCAAAATAGCCGATGAGGATGATCGCACCGATCAGAATGACCGCTGCATAGTTGCGGGACGATCCCGTCTGGGTGTACCGCAGAAGGTTGGCCGCGCCCGCGAAGCTCCGTGCCACCCCATTGACGGCCCCGTCGATCACGCGCACATCAACCCCCTTCCACAGGAAATCGCGCGAAGTGGTCTCGAGCGGCTGGATCACCGACGCCTCGTAGGCTTCATCGACATAGTACTTCTCTTCGAGCAGCTTCGGCATCCGACGCAGCGGCTGGCGACGGAAGACGGCGAAGCCAATCCCAATCCCCAGAAATCCGAGCAGGACCGAGATCCCCGTCAAGAGCCGCTCCGTCGCGACATCGTGGTGCTCCTCTGCCCCGGTGGCCCCAGTGGCCCCCCCTGCTCCGTGCCCATCGTGCGCCCCCGGCGTGGCAGCAGCCCCCTCATGCGGGGCGACGTGCGCGATCACCGGCTCCAGAAAATGTTCGAAGTGGTTCGATCCGCCGAGGGCCGCGGGAACCCCGACAAATCCCCCAACGATCGAAAGGACCGCCAAGACCGCGAGGGGAACCCACATCACCGCTGGAGACTCGTGCGGCGTCCCGTGTGACTCGTGGCCACCGTGATCATGCGCGGCGTCGTGGCCGCCCTTCCCCTCCTTGGCGTGAGCGTGACCAAAACGGCTCTCTCCAAAGAAGGTGAGGACCATCATTCGGGTCATGTAGATGGCTGTCAGGAGGGCGGTCAAAGCGGCGACGACCCAGAGTGCTCGGCCCCACCCGTGTGGCAGCGCCGTGGTCGACCAAGTCTTCCAGAGAATCTCGTCTTTGCTGAAGAAGCCGGAGAGGAGGGGAAACCCACTGATCGCGAGCCATCCGGCCATCATCGTCGCGAAGGTGATCGGCATGTACTTCTTCAATCCACCCATCCGACGGATATCCTGCTCCTCGTGCATCCCGTGAATGACCGATCCAGACCCAAGGAAGAGGAGCGCCTTGAAGAAGGCATGCGTGACGACGTGGAAGACCCCCGCCGTGAAGGCACCGACCCCGCAGGCCAGGAACATGTAGCCCAACTGCGAGACTGTCGAGTAGGCGAGCACCTTCTTGATATCGTTCTGCGCCAAGCCGACCGTTGCCGCAAAGATCGCCGTCGCGGCTCCGATGAGGGCAATCACCAGCATCGCCGTCGGCGATTTGACGACAACCGCCGAACAACGCGCAATCAAGTAGACCCCGGCCGTGTCCATCGTCGCAGCGTGGATCAGCGCGGAGACGGGGGTTGGGCCCGCCATCGCGTCCGGCAACCAGACAAAGAGCGGGATCTGGGCCGACTTCCCCGTCGCCCCGACAAAGAGCAGGAGCGCAATCGCCGTCATCACTCCCGCAGCCCCCCACACCTCGACCGGTTGCTCCGCCGCCTGCACCAGGAAGCTGGGGACCCCCGCCTTGGTCACAAAACTGATCGTCCCAAACGTGACGAAGACGATGAACATCGCGATCATGTAACCAAAATCGCCAATCCGGTTGGTGATGAACGCCTTCTTGGCGGCGTCTCCCGCCTCCTGCCGTCGGATGTAGTATCCAATCAAGAGATAGGAGCAGAGCCCCACCCCTTCCCACCCGACAAAGAGCACCAACAGGTTATCCGCCAACACCAACGTCAACATCATGAACATGAAGAGGTTGAGGTAGGTGAAGAAGCGATAGAACCCGGGATCCCCATGCATGTACCCCGTGGCATAGATGTGGATGAGGAGCCCGACCCCCGTAATGAAGAGCAGGTAGATTCCGGAGAGCGGGTCGAGCAGGTAGGCAAAGTCCGCCTGGAATTTTCCCACCTGAATCCAGGTGAAGAAATGCTCCGTGATGACGCGCTGTTCCGCCGGAAGCGGCAAGAGTCGGGTGAAGAAGGCGAAAAAGGCGAGCCCTGTCGAGACCGCGACCGAGCTGCACGCAATCAGTCCAATCACCTTCTCCGGAAGCCGTTTCCCGAAGAATCCATTGATAATCGCGCCAATCAAGGGCGCCAGAACAATCCATTTCAGCATACGGGTATCTTCGTTGGGGGGAGAGGGACCACCAGCATCCCCCCCACACTACAATTTGAGCAGGTCCGCTTCATCGACGTTGAGTGTCTCGCGATTGCGGAAAAGGGAGATGATGATCGCCAGCCCGACAGCCGCTTCCGCCGCCGCTACCGCCATGACGATGAAGACGAAGAGCTGCCCATTGAGATCACCGAGAAATCGGGAGAAGGCAACCAGCGTCAGGTTGACCGCGTTGAGCATCAGCTCGACGCACATGAAGAGCACAATGACGTTGCGCTGGATGACCACCCCCACCACACCGATGGTGAAGAGAACCGCGCTCAATGCCAGATACCAGGATAAGGGAACCATACGCTCTTTCTTCCTTCCTCTTCTCTTCTTCTCTCAAACAGCGACGTGATCGTCAGCCGTGCTCGGGCGAGCCGTCGGCTCCGCATCTCCTTGTCCGCCAAGGGCCTGTTCGATCCGGTCCATCTCCGCCTGACTTCCCCGGCGCGCGAGGTACATTGCGCCGACGATCGCCATCAAGATGAGAACCGAGGTTGCCTCGAAGGGGAGAACATAGTCTGTGAACATGCCATGCGCGATCGACTCGACCGTGCCAAGAGATGTCGAGGGATCGGCGATCTGATTCGGATTCGAGATGGCCGGCGCTGGCGTATCGACCAAGCGCAACACCGCAGCGATCTCGGCCAGCAAGGCGACGAAGAGCGGCGCAGCAATCCACTTGAGATACTTCTGACGATCGCCACGCGACTCCTCCTCGCGAACGTTGAGGAGCATGATCACGAAGACGAAGAGCACCATGATTGCGCCCGCGTAGACAATGATCTGAATCGCCGCGATGAACTGGGCGTGAAGCGTCAGGAAGAGGGCCGCCAAGCAGCACAGGACGACAATCAACCCGATCGCGCTGTAGATCGGGTTGCGCTGCAGGATCACATTGAAGGCGGCGACCACAGCCAGCGCCGCCAAGCCCAGAAAGAGAAGGTGGATGATTTCCATAAATGGTCAGCTTCCTCTCTACCGGAGTCTTTGCCTCTCCCGGCAGAGCAACGGATCAATCAGAGGAAGAGGATCCCGATGACTGCCGCCAGGACAATGTTGACCAGCGCCACCGGCAGCAGAATTTTCCAGCCAAAATTCATCAGCTGATCGTACCGAAAACGCGGCAGAGTCCCACGCAGCCAGATGTAGAGAAAGAGGAAGAAGAAGACCTTCCCGATGAACCAAATGAAGCCCAGCCAAGGATAGGTCCCGACGAGTGGCCCCTGCCATCCGCCCAGAAAGACGGTTGCCGCCAGCACCGAAACCGTCGTCATATTGACGTACTCGGCCATGAAGAAGAGCGCGAACTTGAGGGCGCTGTACTCGGTATGGAACCCGGCGACCAGCTCCGTCTCCGCCTCTGGGAGATCGAACGGGACCCGGTTGGTCTCGGCGATCGCGCTGATCAGATAGACGCCAAAGGCGATCAGACCCGCGGGGAAGAGGGCGAGGATGTTCCAACGGGGTATGAATCCGAACCAAGTACCTCCCTGATTTTCGACGATCTTGACCAGATCGAGGGAGCCGGCGGGAATCAGAATCGCGACCAGGGAGAGCGAGAGGGCGAGCTCGTAGCTAATCATCTGCGCGGAGGAGCGCAATCCTCCCAGCAGGCTGTACTTCGAGTTGGAGGCCCAGCCGGCGATGACGATCCCGTAGACACCGAGGCTCGTCAAGGCGAAGACGTAGAGCAAGCCGACGTTGAAGTTGGTGACGTAGAGATTGACCCGCCGTAGATCGAGCGCCCAGTCGAAGCCAAGGGAGTTGCCAAGGCTGTTGACGATGTTGCTGAGGGTCTCTCCCCCAGGAAGCGGAACCGAGGAGGGCCCGAAGGGGTAGACGATCAGCACCATCATCGCCGGTACCAGCACCACCACCGGGGCCAGCAGATAGAGGGCGCGATTGACCGAGAGCGGAATGATGTCTTCCTTGAAGATGAACTTGATCAGGTCCGCGAACGGCTGGAGCAGCCCTTGCCAGCCCACCCGGTTCGGCCCCAAGCGGTTCTGGATGACCGCGAGCACCCGCCGCTCGGCATAGACCATGTAGGCGACCGTGATCATAATGAAGACCCAGAAGAGGGCGATCTTGATCAGAGACCCAAGGATGTATGGCAGATCGATCGAATTGAGTACGGATGACATAGAGTTGCTTCGCTTCTGATTCCAAGTTCCATCGGGCGCCGCAGGATCCCCTTCGAGCCATGCCGCGCGAAGGGAGGGCCTGCCGGATCGCCGATCAGGCCGGGAAGACCATCGGAGTTGGCTTTTCCGCCTCCCCTACCACTGGCAGGGAGGGCTGAATCATTGTCGAGTGGCGCGTGATCGCCGGATAGCGCTGGCGCATCCGCGAACCTGCCTTGGCGGTGAGCGGCGCCTTCTCGACCGGCAAGGACCGGTTGATCCGCGACACTTCGCGAGCCAGACGGTCGCGCAGATCGGCCTCGTCGATCGCCGCGAGGTCTGGCCCTGGGCGGCTGATCCGGGTCGCTCCCTCATTCGCCAGCCGGTTGTGGGAGAGCCCTTCGTAGCCGGAGACACGCTCGGCAATCTGCCGGAAGACATTCTTCAACTGGCCCTGATAGCCAAAGTCAACGCCCATCAGGCGGGCCAGCTGGTTGATGACCATCCAATCGGGGCGCGCCTGCCCCACCGGAGGAATGGTCCGACGAACAAACTGGACCTGCGCGCCGTTGTTGACTTGCGTCCCCTGTGATTCCGCGAAACTGGTGACGGGAAAGACGACGTCGGCCAGTGCCGCCGTCTCGGTGAGGAACATCTCCTGCACGACGAGGAAGTCGAGCTTCTCGAGCTGCGCCCGAACGATCGGGGCGTCTCCATTGGCCTTGAGGAGGACGTCCTCACCCGCGATCAGCAAGCCGCGAATGCCACCGCCAGCGGCGTTGAGCATTGTCTGGGCAGACATCCCCCCACGAAGCGAGCTGGACAGCCCCATCTGCCAAGCACCCATCGTATTGGCGTAACGCACGAGCGGCAAGTAAGAGAACTTCGTCTCGGTTCGCACCGGCTCTGCGGCCACCTCGAGGGTTGGATGCTCCACAATGTAGGTGAAGGGATTTTCGTTGATCGAGGGCTTGTTGGTCGA
Source organism: Blastocatellia bacterium (assembly GCA_049454155.1). Classification (GTDB taxonomy): domain Bacteria; phylum Acidobacteriota; class Blastocatellia; order RBC074; family RBC074; genus CAIOZW01. The sequence continues at coordinate 3,461 of JBMUAP010000087.1, read as the reverse complement.
ATTGGTCGATCGGACTTGCCGCGCCAAGCCATCGAGATGGGCCCGGCGGGCCGCCTCGGCCACCTCGGCACTCGGAGTTGCGAGCACCTTCTCGAGCAGTGGAAGCGCTTCGAGTGCCGCCCCACGCAGCTCATCGCCGAAGACGACGACGACGCGCTCGCTCTCGAGCAGGATCTGGCGAATCTCTTCGACCTCGGAGAGTGTGACGCCCATCGCCTCGGCCACGTCTGAGAGCTGGGCCGCATCGAGCAGCCCTTGAATCAGCGCGCCCTCGCTGCCCTCGCGCACCCGCAGGGCCTTGGTCGCTTGACGCTCGAGCCGCGTCGCCACCGAGTTGACCACCAGCAGCCGCGCCGCCTTCTGCCTCACCGCCCAGCGAATCGAGAAGGCCGTCAGCGGGTTCTCCTCGTTCGGGTCGGAGCCGATCAGGAGGACCGTCTCCGCCTGCTGAAGGTGCTCCTGAGTCGCGATCGTCGGTGTCCCCCAGCGGAAGAAGCTCGCCAGATCGATCTCATCGCGATCCTGATACAGATCCGCATTCTTCGTCCCGAGAACCTCCTCGGCAAAGCGCCCGAGGGTGAAGTGATCCTCGTTCATCAGCCGCCCATTGGCGATCATGCCCAGCGCCTTGCCCCCATGGGCCTCCTTGATCTCGGTCAGCTTCGTCGCCACCAGCCCGAGCGCCTCGTCCCACGTCGATGGAACCAAATGCTCTCCGCGACGAATCAGTGGTCGATCGATGCGCTCGCCACTGTGGACAAAGTCGATCGTGTACCGCCCCATCGCGCAGAGAAAATCGTGGTTGATGCCGCCGGCTGTCCGCCCTCGGCCATCGCGCGCCACCGTCCGGATCAGCTTCTCGCTGCGCGACCCGGCGAGCATCGAACAGCCGTCCGAGCAGAGGTTGCAGACCGTTGGGGTCTGCTTCAGATCCCACGGTCGCGCGACATACTTGTAGGGGACGTGGAGCAGCGTTCCTGTCGGACAGACATCGACGCAGTTGCCGCAGTCGGAGCACTCGACCCAGCCCCCGAAGGAGCTGATCACCGTCGCCGCCCCGCGGTTGATCGCCGTGATGGCGAACTCGTCCATCCACTCCTCGCAGACCCGCGTGCACCGCTTGCAGGTCACACAGCGCTGCGGATCGTTGTAGATGAACGGCGAGATCTGCCGCTCGAGGAAGACCTCCTTGTCGTCGTACTGCGAGCGCGTGCGATCCTCCCCAAATCCGTAGGTCTGGTCCTGCAGCTCGCACTCCCCTGCCCGATCACAGACCGGGCAGTCGACCGGGTGGTTGGCGAGGAGAAACTCGATCATCGAGGCGCGCACCTCCTCGATCTCCTTGGAGTCGGTCGTCACCACCATCCCTTCGCTGACCGGCATGGTGCACGCCGTCTGCAACTTCGGAATCCGGGGGTTGTCGACCCGCACGACGCACATCCGACACGAGGCTTGCGGCGTCAATCCGCGAAAGTGGCAGAATCGTGGGAGGTAGATCCCATTCATCTCGCACGCCTCGATCAATAGCTCACCTTTCGGCGCGACAACTTCCTGCCCATTGATGGTTAGCTTGACTGTTTCCATATCACAAACTCAAATCATCCGAGCTGTCTTCGCCACCTCCCCCGGGAAGGGTCGGCAAATCAAAAAAGTAAGGGGTGGAGCAAGTGCCTGACCTCCTCTTGAGGAAACGCTCCCGGGCGCTTCCGGACTTCGTGGAGGTCGATCGGCCGGCTAATCGGCGGCTTGGCCGATCTGCACCAAGGTGTGCTTGATCCGCCGGTGAAAATCGTCTGGAAACTTCTTGATGGCTGACTGGACCGGCATGGCCGCGGCGTCACCCAACGCGCAGAAGCTCTTGCCGAGGATCTTGTCGGCCAGATCGTAAAGCAACTCGACATCGCCGGGACGCCCCTCATAGCGGTGCATCCGATCGAAGACATTGAAGAGCCAACGTGTCCCCTCGCGGCAGGGCGTGCACCAACCGCACGATTCGTGCTTGTAGAAGTGGGTGATGTTGCGGGTCGTCTCGAAGATATCGGTCGTCTCGTCCATGACGATGACACCGCCGGAGCCGAGCATCGAGCCGACCGCGGCGACCGACTCGTAGTCCATATTGACCCGCTCGACCTCCTCGGCCGAGATGATCGGCACCGAGGACCCTCCTGGAATGACCGCCTTCAGCTTCCGTCCGCCAGGGATGCCGCCGCACGTCTCGTTGATCAAGCGGCTCATCGGAAAGCCCATCGGAACCTCGTAGTTCCCAGGACGCGCGACATGACCGCTGACCGTGAAGAGCTTGGTTCCACCGCTCTTCTCCGTCCCGAGCTGGCGGTACCATTCGCCGCCCTGGAGGATGATGTGCGGAACAACCGCCAACGTCTCGACGTTGTTGACCACCGTTGGCCCCCCGTAGAGCCCGACGACTGCCGGAAAGGGCGGCTTGAGCCGCGGATGGCCCCGCTTGCCTTCGAGCGATTCGAGCAGTGCCGTCTCCTCTCCGCAGATGTAGGCGCCGGCCCCCGGGTGGACGTACATATCGTGATCAAAGCCGGATCCGAGAATGTTCTTGCCGAGATAGCCCTTCGCGTAGGCCTGCGCGACCGCCTTTTCGAGAATCTCCTTGATGTACCAATACTCTCCCCGGATGTAGATGTAGGAGGTGTTCGACCCAAGAGAGAAGGCGGTGATGATCATGCCCTCGATCAGTTGGTGAGGGTCGTACCGCATCAGGTCACGGTCTTTGCCAGTGCCCGGCTCCGACTCGTCCGCATTGCAGACGACATACTTGGGGCGCTTCGACTCCTTCGGCACGAAGCTCCACTTCATCCCGGTCGGAAACCCTGCTCCGCCACGCCCTCGCAGCGCGGACTTCTTGACCTCATCGATCACCTGGTCCGGAGAGAACTCGCGCAGCGCCTTCGGGAGCGCTTGGTATCCTCCCGTCTGCTCATAGACGGCAATGTCGCAGGCACTCCCCTTCAGATGGAATCTCGATGTCAAAACTTGCGTCATAACTCCCTCGCCCAACTTTCTCTCGGCCTTCTGATCGCTTCTCTCGCTGTCCCCTTCCGCGCCCGGAACTGAGGATCCGGGACAAGGCGCTGAGGCGGCCACCTCAGGCCACGGAAATTCGACCAGGCTTGCTGGGAAACGGCATTCACGCCACTCCAGCGCCCGTGGTCCTTTCCCCCTTTCAGGGGAGTGTCTGCAACAGCTCGTCGACCGTCTCGGTGGTGACCCGCTCGTGGTAGTCAAAGTTGACCTGCAAACAGGGCGCGAGGTCGCAGTACCCAAGGCACTCGACCTCCTGTAAGGTGAACTTCCCGTCGGGAGTCGTCTCGCCCACCTCGACTCCGAGCCGTTGGCTGAGATGCTCGGTGATCTTCTCCGCCCCCAGCAGCATGCACGAGAGCGTCCGGCAGACCTGGAGCTTGTGTCGACCAATCGGCTGGCGGGAG
>JBMUAP010000086.1:0-9257 GCA_049454155.1 Blastocatellia bacterium | reverse complement strand
CCACCCGCTCCCGACTGGATGGCGATCGTCACCGCCGCTGTCGAGCTGGTCACCCAGTTTCCTTGGGCATCGCGGATCTCTGCCACCGGCTGGGTCGTCAGTGGGGAACCGGAAAATACCGCCGTCGGTGCCGTCGTGATCGCCAGTTGTGTCGGAGCTCCAGGTGTCACCGTCAGGTTCCCGGAATCGACCTGAGTCAATCCAGGCGAGGTGAAGCGCAGCACGTAGTTCGTTCCAACCAAGCCTGCCAATCCCAACCCGCTGAAGGTCGCAACTCCGGTGGAGGCACTGACCGACTGAGTCCCACTCAGCGTTCCGCCCGATCCCGATTGAATGGCAACCGTCACTGGCGTCCCCCAGCCCGGCACCTGATTCCCGGCAGAATCCCGAACCATGAGCACTGGCTGTACGGTCATCGCGGCGCCGGAGGGACCCGGAACCGGGGCAGTCGTCAAGGCCAACGCCACAGCAGTTCCTGGACCGCTTGGGGTAATACTGGCACTATCGACGGTCAACGCCCCTTCAGAAAAACGAAGGACATAGTTCGTTCCAACCAGACCGGACAGTGCCAATCCATTGAAGCTGGCCACCCCATTGAAAGCATTGACCGTTGTCGTACCGCTGAGCGTCCCACCGGCTCCTGAGTGGATCGACACCGTCACTGGATCATTGAGGCCATTGATGACGTTGCCTCCCGCATCGAGAAACCGGATCACAGGTGCGGTCGTCATCGCCGCCCCTGACGCTCCAGGCACTGGCGCGACCGCCAACTCGAGCTGCGTCGGCCTTGGAAACACGTTGATCGTGATCGTGGCGTCATCACCTGAGTTCTGTGCTCCGTCATTGACCCGGAAAAGGAAAAAATCCGTTCCCGTAAAGCCTGCGTTCGGGGTGTAGGTCAGGTTCGGTGCGGTGCCCGACAAGGTGCCATTTATCGGCTGGATGGTCACCTGGTAAGTCAGAGTCGAGTTCTCCTGATCCGTCCCGGAGAGGGTAACTGACCGCGCGATGCCCTGCCGAGTCGAGAGAGTCTGGTCGGTGGGCACTGGCGGGAAGTTGGCCGGCGTCGGCGCCACGCTCAGCGTGGCGCTGGAGAAGACCGAGGTCGTTCCGACCTCATTGGTACGCGAAGCCCGCACACGAATTACCTGGCCAAGATAAGCACTAGTAACCGCGAATGTGGTACCGGTAGCCCCTGGGATGTCGACGTTGTTGGCCTGCCACTGGTAGGAGGCCGTCATCGCTTGCGAGCCATTGTTGATCCAGTTGGAGTTGGGATCGTTGACCGAGAGGGTCGCCCCGACAAAGGGCCTTCCTCCACGGACCGTGGGAGCACCAATGTTGGCAGGCATTCCAGGGGTGATTGCCGGACTCGAATTCGAGAAGACTCCTTGGCCTGCGGCGGTAACCGGCGCGACCTGGAATCGATAGGTTGTGCCGTTGGCCAGTCCGGTGATGGTTCTTGAAAGGGGATTCGGAACTGGAGAGACTGGGACATTCGTCCAGCTCGTCCCATTGTCGCTCGTGTAGCGGATCACGTAGGAGGTGATGGGAGTCTCGGTCGACGGCTCAGACCAAGTAATGGTCGCCTGTCCGTTACCGGCGAGCGCCCCTGGTGCGCCGGCCGCGCCGAGGGCTGCAGTGACGGCGGCTAGATTGACCAGTGGTGCAGCCGCATAGTACCAAGTGACGAACCGGGTGCCGCCGGCTGGAATCTGGCCAAGGAGTTGGTAGATGGCGTAAGAGCCGTCGTTATCAAGGGTTATCTCCGAAGATGTGGGATTGAGGTCGTAGACATTGGCGAAACTGCAGCAAGACGCGATCGCCATATCCGTTCCAGGCGTAGTCGAATAGAAGAGAGCTCCCTCCGTTGGGTTGGAGATCTGAACCATCTGAGCCTGCTCCGTTTTAGCGGTATTCCGTGTGAATACACCGTCGACAACGTTCCCCTTCCACTTTAAATTTCTGTCATTGAGATTGATATAGTCGTCTCTTGTCCCAATCCACATATGCGTGTTGCCGGTGGCAGTCGCGTTCGTGTTGCGGATTTGCGTAATCACCTTGAGGAAGTTGGCATCGCGGCCCAGGATGTAGGTATGCTGCAGCTCCAATCCGCTCAACCCTGTGCCGGAGAGCATCCCTCTGGTAACAATGGTGCCGTATCCCTTGACACCGTTGCCAGGAAGTGTCGCCGTGATGTTGAAGCCCGAATAGTCGGTCGTTTGGCCAGTCAGAGGGACGCCTCCGATCACCGGATCATACGAGACGTGACTGCCGGTCCAGTTGCTGCCGGTACCACCACCAAACGCAATATCGAGGGGGTAGTTCGAGTAGGTGAGTTTGTACATTCCCCCATCGATCCCTTTGTACCACGGCTGGACGAGGTTGCCGCTCGTGTTGATGGAGTTCTGTGAACCGGTTCCGATTCGGAAGTTACCGTTGTCAATCACATAGAAGGATGGCGTTCCTTGGAAACTGACCAAGTTCGCAGGGGCTGGGCCAACCGCCCGGAGATGATCGAAAAATGGATCAAGCCTCTGTGGAGTGATCGTTTTTGCCAAATGCTTCAGAGCTGACAAACCATTCCCGGAACTGGCACGAACGGCTTGACCAAGGGCGATTCCAACGAGAGTCAGGACCGCGATCGCCAGGACCCCTTTGCCGTACTTCCATCGATAGTTGTCGGGTGTGTGTTCAACCCTGTCAAATCGATGTCCAATTACCCTACCAACCCTGTCGAAAAGACTGATACTTCTTGACTTTGGCGACAGGGATCTCCGATCCCGATTGTCAGTCTGCGTCTCTCTCTCCGGTGTGTGCATTGATCTACCCCTTTTGAACCAGTTTGGGCACTGCTTTGTGTGATTGATGATCCAACTTTTTAAGTCGCTCTGCGCGATTGCTTGATTCGCGGTTTGTCTGCGCTCTTCTTCAAGACTGCGATGTGGTCATAAATATTTTTCGTTCTTTGAACTCTCCCTGATCATTTTCAGCAACTTGTCATTATTTATGGCCGGTGAATGCCACCAGGAAACAAAATGCTTCTCATGGCGATTAAAATATTCAGACAACCACAGCGCCCACCAAACTCTTTATCGATAAATATTTAAATGATCACTATCTCTTTTATAATTACAGATTAAACATTGGTTATTTAACATCTGTAACCTTGAAAAGTCTTTAAAATCGCATGAATGAGCGCCATTTATATTTTCTCAGATCGCTAGTAAAAATTCAGAACTTTATTAAGAAGACAAATGAGGTCGTGCACAACGGCAGAGAACGACCTCTCTCGACCTGCAATCGACACCTTGAGAGAATCGAAATTGAATTGGGGGCAAAGACCTACTCGACTAAGATCTGATCCAATCATTTGTATTATCAATAAATTGAATAATAACAACTCAATGCCGGCAGGTGCGTGGGAGGGTCATTATCTCCCAATTCTTCTCAGGCGATGCAGGTGGGGGGCTCGATATCATTCTTGTAATCGAGAAGGAATGCGACGATGAAAGCCCAGGAATTGTCCTCTTAAATATTTTACTAAACGATCAACGATGTGCGGAGAATCTTCTAATCTCGCAATGTTGGGTGACAAGCAGCCAGTAATCCTCCCACCCGTGGAAGGATCGCGACCAATCGAGACAGAGAAGGAGATGAAGTGCAGCAGAGAGTGTGCCCAGGGATCAGGGAGTGGTCAGTTTGAAGTGGTAGGAAAGTCTCCGGACGTCGCGGGAAAAATGGGATGATCAGCAACCAAGAGAGGGCATCCTCCGGTAGAATGGGCGAAGGGTTTCCACCGTCGTGCGGGGCAGGCAGATCAAGGCTGGAATGGGCAGTGGGAGGTGAAGCTGAGATCGAAGGCTCGGGATGAACGGCAAGAGGCGAAAGTAAGAGGAAGACCGTGGGTCAGCGAAGAAGAGGAGGGGGGGATCGTCAAATGGTCCAGAGAAGGTACTTGGTAACGGGTGGAGCCGGCTTCATCGGAAGTCACTTGGTCGAGAGGCTACTGGGTCAGGAGGCAACCCACGGGGTGACGGTGATCGACAACTTCGATGACTTCTACGACCCAGCGATCAAGTGGGGGAACGTTGAGACGCACCGGGGGTTCCCGGCTTGGCAGTTGGTCAACTTGGATTTGCGGGATGGAAGGGGGCTCGAAGAGGTCTTCCGTACTGAGGCAGCAGAAGCCGGGGGGAACGCCCCCTTCGAGACGATCGTCCACTTGGCGGCGAGAGCCGGGGTGCGCCCTTCGGTCGCCGATCCGCTGCTCTATCAGCAGGTCAACGTCGGAGGGACGGTCCAACTCCTCGAACTGGCCCGTCGGTTTGGGGTGAAGAAGTTCATCTTCGCCTCGTCGAGTTCGATCTATGGCCCGGAGGCGAGCGTCCCATTTCGGGAAGATGCGCCGCTCTCCCCGATCTCACCTTACGCTGCGACCAAGGCCGCGGGAGAACTCTTCGCCCACACCTACAGCCATCTCTATGGAATCAAGATGGTTTGTCTGCGATTTTTCACCGTCTACGGTCCACGCCAGCGCCCCGACTTGGCGATCCACAAGTTCGCGCGCCAGATCCTGTCGGGCACCCCGATCCACGTCTATGGGGATGGGAGCGCGGAGCGTGATTTCACCTACATTGACGATATCCTGCAGGGAGTGCTCGCGGCAATCGAATACGAGAAGACAGACTTCGAGATCATCAACCTCGGGGAGTCGGAGACGATCTCGGTGACGGGGATGATCGCTCTCTTGGAGGAGGCGCTGGGGAGAAGAGCGATTGTCGAATACCATCCCGCGCAACCGGGGGATCTGCCGCGCACCCACGCGGACATCGGGAAGGCCCGACGGTTGCTGGGCTATCACCCATCGATACCATTGGGTTTGGGGATCGGCAAGTTCGTCGAGTGGCTGCGAGCGCAGACCTCCCGGTGAAGGGCAGAACTCAGTCGAGGCGGAGGCCGTGGCCGCGTGGGTAGAGGCCAGGGAGGGTGATCGGAAGCTGTCCCCCGACTGGAATGGTGCCGAGGAGCGCGTGGGCGACGGCGCGTTGACTGACCTGGAAGGGGCTCCAGGCGAGGAGGTAGCTCGGGACGCCTGGGATGGCGCGCAGGAGGTAAGGGTTACCGAACGAGACGACGAGAAGGGGGCGGTTTCGTCGGGTCAGTTCTTCGGCGATCCGCTGCCCCATCGGAGGCAAGGAGACGCTCCCCTTCCCGCTGCGGGCACGGACCGGGATGGAGAGGACGATCAATTCGGCGGGGCTCTCGTCGATCGCCGTGAGGGCACGGGAGAGCTCCGTATCGCCTGCCCGACGGTCGAGGACTTGGCTCTCGAACGGGAGCCCCTGGGCGCGCAGATCTTCTTCAAGATGGCGAGTGGCCGTCCGGTCCTCTTCGTCCGAATAGGTGAGGTGGAAGAGGGTGGGGGGCGTCCCTCCGGTGCGCCACGCAGCGACGCGCTGCCGGAAGGCCTGAACCACTCCCTGTTCGTCGCGGACGAGGGTGAGGGAGCGATTGGCGATCTGCTGGGCCGTCTCAAGAAACTGGGGAGCGTTGACGACCTGATCGACGTTGTCGACCCTGATCATTCTTCGACGGTGGAGGCCGAGACGGGCCTTGGCCTGGAGGATCTTCTCGACAGAGCGATCGAGACGCGAGGGAGAGATCTCCCCCCGGGCGACCGCTTCCCGGAGTCCAGCGATGGCAGCGTCGAGATCGGGTGGCTTGATGATCACATCTGCTCCGGCCAGAACCGCCTTGACGGCCGCCTCACCGGGCAGATAGCGCGCCGCGACCCCAGCCATGTTCATGGCATCCGTCACGACCAGCCCCTCAAACTGCAACTCTTCCTGCAGCAATCCGGTGAGGATCTTCGGCGAGAGCGTCCCGGGCAGGGTGACGCGATCGGCGGCGCTCTCGGTCCGGGAGAGGAATTCAGCGGTGGCCGCTTCGCGCTCACTGAGGGCACGCACGGGCTGGGCCAGCTCGGTCTCAATCTTGGGCAGGGAGATGTGCGCCGACATGACCGATCCGACGCCAGCACGGATCGCCGCGCGAAAAGGGACCAGCTCGAGTTGCCGGAGGCGATCGAGATCGAGATCGATGACCGGCAGGCCGATGTGAGAGTCGGTCGCCGTGTCACCGTGTCCAGGGAAGTGCTTGGCGCAGGCGAGCGCCCCGGCTCCCTGGGCGCCGGCGATGAAGGCCGAGACATAGGTCGCGACCAGCTCCGGGTCCTCGCCATAGGAGCGGGTATTGATGACGGGGTTGTCGGGGTTGTTGTTGACATCGGCAGATGGAGCGTAGAGCCAGTTGATCCCCATCGCCCGGGCCTGGAGGGCAGTCGCCTCGCCTTGGCGGGTGGCCCATTGTGGGTCCCCGGTCGCGGCGACGGCCATATTGGGCACCCACCACGGCGTGTCATCGAAGCGCATGCCGAGCCCCATCTCGAGATCGGAGGCGATGAGGAGCGGGACCTTGGCCATCTCCTGCCAGCGGTTGGCGAGGATCGCGGACGGCCAGACCTCGCTGCGAAAGAGCAGGACTCCGCCGACTTTGTTGTCGACGAGGTGGTGGCGCATCTTCTGGTAGTCGAGCCCATCGCGGTTCCAGAAGACGAGATTGGCGTCGGCGAGGACCATCTGACCGACCTTCTCCTCGGGGGTGAGGCGGGCGAGCGTCCGCTTGACCCAGGCCCGCTCGGTCCGCGTGAGTGGGCGAAGGGCCGTCTTTGCCGGTGAGCCCCCTTGCGCGCCGACGATCGCGCCAATCGTCACGGCAAGGATCAGGCCAACCAGTAGAAGCTCGATGGGTCTTCGCCGGGATCTTCCTTGGGACAGTTCTGATGGTCGTCTCAATCCTGGTCGGCTTCGCATGCGACTCCTCCATTCCCTGGCATTTGATCAATTGTCACGACTCACGTCATTGACGAACGTCAAGGGATTCAACGGTCTGATGATGACAACGCCAGCTGATCCAGGTTCGTCATTGGTTGGCCAGACCCGGGTCCCCATCTTCTTCTCGGTGATCTCTGCTTCTCTTTGGTACGATAATGTGTTCGGTTCTACCGTTGATCGTTTATTAGCTTGGCCCACTCTCCGACCGTCTTCTCGGTGATCTCTGTGACTCGGTGGTGCAACCATGTCTTCCGTTCTGTCGCGGATCGCTGGTTAGCCCGGGCCACTCCCCCATCTTCTTCTCGGTGAGTATTGACAATCAATCTGCACGCGTTCGGTCGAGCCGGCTCCAGCTGGCCGCGTAACCCACGAGGAAGGTGGTGATCGACCCGATCAAGACATACCACTGCCAGGAGATCCCAGTTCGCAGCTTGACGAAGAGCATGACGGAGGCGCCAATCAGGACACCGACAAAAGCCGCCTGCTGCCCGACCCGCTTCGTCAGTGTCCCGAGAAAGAAGACCCCGAGAATCACCCCATTGGTAAAGGAGGCGATCCCGAGGACCTCATCGACCGCACTCCGGGAGAACTGGATCGCCGCAAGGGCCACAGCGATCTGCAAACATCCCCAGAGGGCGGTCAGAAACTTGGAGACACGCAGATAGTGACGGTCACTGCGCTCCCCCTTCGTCAAGGGAAGGTAGAAGTCGCCGATCGCGGTCGCAGCAGACGAGTTGAGGGAGGAGGCGAGGGTCGACATCGCGGCGGCAAAGATTGCCGCGACGACCAGCCCAAGAATGCCAGCCGGGAGGTGTTGAACGATGAACTGCGGGAAGATCCGATCGCTCTGCACTCGTCCATTGACCATCAATCCAGCAATCTCCCCGGCCACCTCCCCGCGGTAGTAGACGAAGAGCATGACTCCGATCAGAAGGAAGAGCATGAACTGGACAAAGATGACTGCCCCGCTCGTCAGGAGGGCAATCCGCGCCTCCCGCGTCGAACGGCTGCAGAGATACCGCTGCACCATCAACTGGTCTGTCCCGTGCGTCGCCGTGGTCAGGAAGGCCCCTCCGATGACGCCTGACCAGAAGGTGTAGCTGCGGCTCAGATCGAAGGTGAAGTCGAACCAGTTGAACTTCCCTGCGGCGGTACCCGTGCTGACCACCTCGTGCCAACCTCCCGGGATCAGTCCAAGGAGAATCCAGGCGGCAATCAAGGCCCCCGCCAAGTAGATCACCAGTTGCACGAACTCGGTCCAGATGACCGCTGACATCCCGCCCAGGTAGGTGTAGATGATGGTCGCGATCCCCATCACCAGAATCGAGATGACCAGGGACGCCTGGGTTGGACTCATTCCGGGCAGCACCCAGTTGGTCACCCCCTCAAGACCGGGCACCGTCAGCAAGAGAGCGGCGAGGACCAGTCCAGTGGCGAAGAGACGGACCCCGTCGGCCAGGGTTCGCGTCACCAGGAAGAGGGCCGAGGCCAGTCGTCGGACACCCGCTCCAAACCGTTGACCAAGCAGCTGGTAGACCGTCAGCATCTCTCCTTTGAAATAGGAGGGGACGAAGAGAATCGTCACCGTCAGCCGTCCGATCATGTAGCCAATGACCAGCTGCATGAAGGTGAAGTTGCCGCCATAGGCATAACCGGGGACGCTGATGAAGGTTACCGTGCTGGTCTCAGTGGCGACGATCGAGCCCATGATCGCCCACCAAGGGACACGGTGACCACTGACGAAGTAGTCCTGGAGATTGCGATGGGAGCGGGAGAACCAGGCACCAAAGAGGATGGTGCCCACCAGGTAGATGACAAGGATCGCCAGATCGAAATAGTTCATCGATTATCGTACCTCGCCGGGTTCTGGACGTACGCCTTCCCGCGCCCAGCGCCGCAGTTCTTCAAACCCCTTGTCCATCTGTTGGGGGGTGAAGGAACAATGGCCGCGGCCGGCGGTGAATTTGGCAGTGAAGAGATCCTGGCGACCTGTCAGCCGGGTGGTTGCGGCATAGTCGCTGATGTAGCGTCCCGGGATCAATGGATCGTGGATGGTGTGCAGACTGAGGACGGGACGGGCGACCAGGCCGGTTGGAGTATGGTATTGGCGGAGATAGTCCCGAGCGCGTGGGTCGGCCGTCACCCGCTGGATGGTGCGATTGAGGGAGAGGTCGTCTCCAAATCCATCATAGATGGTCTGGCGGTTATCGAAGGGGTTGCCGCCGGCGCGAACCTGCAGTTCACGATTGATCTCGTAGAAGAAGGTGAGAACCCCTGGAATCTCGGCTGGTCCCGCGAGGCTGTAGCGCGCGGCATAGCTGGTCGCACGCTCCGGCGCTGCCTCGACCGCGGCCACGATCG
>JBMUAP010000085.1:0-9304 GCA_049454155.1 Blastocatellia bacterium | reverse complement strand
GCAGAAAACCGCAGCGGAATCATTTTCAAAGCCGTAACGGTTTCTTTTTCGACTTCGTGTTTCTTCGGGTTCTTCCGTGTCTCAGGGACTCTTCGGATTTGCAGATACTCCTGAATGGCTGGCAGCAGCTCAGGAGGACGTGCAGCTGGCTGATGTGGTCTTCAATCTGCCGCTCGAACGTCCCTATACCTATCGAGTGCCGGAATCGCTGCGGGGGCTGCTGCAGCCAGGCCAGCGAGTGCTGGCGCCGCTTGGCCGCGGCAATCGATCCAGCACGGGATACTGCGTGCACGTGCATTCCGCTCAGGTCGGTCAAACCCGCGGACCGCTCAAGGAACTTCTGGGGCTGCTGGACCCCGACCCGCTGCTCGATCCCTCCATGCTCAGCCTGACCCGCTGGATCGGCGAGCGTTACCTCTGCGGCTGGGGCCAGGTGCTGGACAGTGTGATCCCTGCGGGAGTGCGTCATAAGAGCGGCACGCGGGAAGTGCAGCATGTGCGGCTCACGGCCAGTGGTGTGGCAGCGGCGACGTCAGGGGGGCGTCTGAGCGTGCAGCAGCGAACGCTGCTGGGGCTGTTACAGAAGTCTGCGGAGCCGCTGGCGGCGGCGGAGCTCTGTGAGCGTGCCGGCTGCGGCCCTGGTCCGCTCACCACGCTGCGAAAGAAAGGCTGGGTCGAAGTCCTCCGGATTCGTTCTGAGGTGACAGGCACAGCCAGTGTGCAGCCGGTGCATGAAGCCGACCTGAATCTCAGCCTGCAGCAACTGCAGGCACTCAACCAGATCCTGAAACCGCTCCGGGAAAGTCGCCATGAAACGCTCCTGCTGCACGGCGTGACGGGAAGCGGGAAGACAGAGGTCTACCTGCGCGCCATGCAGTGGGCCCTCGAGCGGGGACGCTCGGCACTCCTGCTGGTGCCGGAGATCTCCTTGACCCCAATGGTAGCGCGGCGGCTGCGCAGCCATTTCGGAGACCTCGTGGCAATTCTCCACTCCTCGCTCTCCGAGGGGGAGCGGCTCGACGAATGGGAGCGGCTGCGACGGGGCGAGGCCCGCATCTGCATTGGCGCCCGCTCAGCCGTCTTTGCCCCGCTGCAGAACCTCGGGCTGATCGTCATCGACGAGGAGCACGAAACGTCCTACAAGCAGGATGAGTCCCCGCGCTACCACGGTCGCGATACGGCGATCATGCGGGCCAGTCGACTGGGGGCGGTGGTGGTCCTCGGCAGCGCGACCCCGTCGATGGAGTCATTTCACAACGCACAAACGGGCAAGTACAGCTATCTTCCACTGGCGGAGCGGATCGGGGCGCGGGCAATGGCCCGGGTCGAGACGATCGACATGCGGACGGTCTTCGCGCGACACGGGCGCCAGCAGGTCTTCTCCGACGAATTGAAAGAGGCCATTCGGGAGACGGCGGCGCGAGGAGAGCAGTCGATCGTGCTCTTGAACCGCCGGGGCTTCTCGTCGTTTCTGCTCTGCCGGAGCTGTGGTCACACCTCGCGATGCCGGAACTGCGCGGGGCCCTTAACGTATCACCGCCCGCAGGCGCGCAATTGCGCTCGCTCTATCCCGAGCTGCGGATCGGGCGACTCGACCGGGACACAACGCGCCGGCGCGGGGCCTTCGAGAAGATCCTCGGAGAGTTCGCGACCGGCGAGATCGACCTGCTCGTCGGGACCCAGATGATCGCCAAGGGGCACGACTTCCCCAACGTCACCCTCGTCGGAGTGATCTCGGTCGATGCCGGCCTGGGCATGCCCGATTTCCGCGCGGCAGAACGAACGTTCCAGCTGGTGACCCAGGTTGCGGGACGGGCTGGTCGGGGGGAGAAGGCCGGCCGGGTCCTCCTGCAGAGCTACTTTCCAGACCATTATGCCCTGCAGTATGGTGCGGATCAGGACTATGCGCGGTTCTACCAGCACGAGATCCATTACCGCGAGGAGATGCGCTACCCGCCGTTCGCCATCCTCATCAACATTCTGATCCGGCACGAGGAGCTGGCCCGGGCCGCGACGACCGCCTCCGAACTGGCCACCCGGATCAAGGCGGCGGATCGGGAGCGGGTCCTGCGGGTCCTCGGGCCGGCCAGTGCGCCCCTTGCCCGGCTCAAGGGCGAGCATCGCCTCCAGATTCTGATCAAGACGCGGCACCGGCGCGCGGCACGCGAGGCACTCGACGCCGCCCTCGCTGGACTCAAAGAGGGGGGAGACCCTCGCCTCGTCACCATCGACATGGATCCGATCAGCCTGATGTGAGGGGAGAGAAGCAGGGAAAGCGCCGGGGCTGACGTCCAACACGCCGCACCAGTTTACTTTGCCCGAGCCACGGACTACGATTTTCGCGCGATGAGAGAATGGAGAAGGTCAATCTGGAGCACGGGGGCTTGGCTGGTCCTGAGCGCTGTACTGGCGCTCGGCCAGGGTGCTCCCGCCATCTCGGCGCTGCTGGCGATCGAAGATCCGGCGGCGCGGATTGCCGCGCTGGAATCCTTTCTCGGTCCGCGGACCTCGGCGGCGGATCGCCAAACGGTACGCGAAGCGATCGTCGCGAGCCATGCCCAATTGGCGGAGCGGCACCTGCGGGAGAACAACATCGAGCGGGCGGTGCGCCACTTCCGCGACGCGATCGAGCGCTTGCCAGAGACCATTCCGGATCCCTTCTTTGTCTCGACAGTGATCCGGATTCCCCAGGCGACCTCGATGCGCGGCTACCGGACCGAGGCGGTCCTCCTCGCTCGATCGATCGAAAAGCGGGCGAGTGTCGCCGAGGACTCGCGCAAGCTGGGCGCGATCGGGGAGTACTACTTGACGATCGAGGCCACGGCGGACGCGATCCGGACGCTCGAGGCGGCGGTACGGATCACCCCGACAGAGATCGAGTTGCGTCGTCTGCTGGCGAGTGCCTACCGCATGGGGCTGCAACTAGACAACGCCGTCGCGGAGTATCAGCGGATTTTGGGGCGGGCCCCAAGCGATGGGCGGACCCTCTACGAGCTGGCCAATCTCTATCGCGCCCACGGAGCCTATGAGGAGGCGATCGCCCTCTACCAGCAGCGCCTCGAACGGGAGCCACGGCACGAGCCGAGCCTCAAGGGGTTGGTGATTGCCTATCTCGCGCTGGGCGATCCGGGGCAGCAGGGCGCCGCCGCGCTCGCCCGGCTGCGGGAGATGGCCCCGACGCCGGAGGAGGCAACCCGGGACGTCTCTTTCCAGACCCAGCTCGCCTTCCACTACCTGCTCCAGACACAATCCAACCGGAACCGATTGCGGGAGGCACGCGAGGCCGCCGATGCCGCGCTGGCGATCGAGCCGCGCTATGCCTGGGCACGAATCGCGGCGGCGGAGGTCGCCTTGGCCGAGGAGCGCTACCTCGACGCCGAGCGGCACCTGCTCACGGCCCTCTCCTACGCCAACTTCCCGACCCTGCGCTGGACGCTCGGGAAGGTCTACCTCGCCGTAGAAGATTTCGAGGGGGCCCAGGAGCAGTTCAGCCAAGTCTTCCAGCCGGTGGCAAACGGGGAGTTCGAGGCGACACTGGGCGGCGTACGAACGGTGCGGACGAGAGGTTTGCGGACGCTCTTCGCCCTGGAACACCAAGCCGCCATCTTTCTGGCGACCTCCCCGACGTCGCACGACACCTCGCGAGTGATCGAAGCCTTGATCGGCTTTGAGTCTGGCCTCGCCGACTGGATTCGTCCGGCCAGGCCAAGCAGCGACGCCCCAGGGAGCGATCGCGCGGCCCTGCTGCAACTGGTCGAACAGTTTGTCGTGGCGAGTCCGGAGCGGCAAGCCTTCCGCTCGCTCTACGCCGCCGAGCGGCTGATCGGGACGGGAACCCTGCTCGACAAGGCGATCGAGATGGCCAATCGGGTCCTCGCCGAGGCCGAGACCGCGACCGAACCGGCCGGCTCCCTGCGCGACTATCCCAACTACGACCGCGAAGGTCGCGTCGCCATTCTGCGTGGCCGGGCCTGGGATCGGAAGGGTTGGGCCTACTACAAGGCGGAGAATCTGACGGCTGCCGATGCCGCGCTCCTCGAAGCGATCCAGTCGTACGGAGACCTCCCCGAGGTCCGCCGCTCCTTCTGGCATCTCGCCACGGTTCGCGAGACGGCCGGGGATCAGGCCTCGGCCCTCGCGCTCTACCTTGCAGGCTATGAGCCCCCGGCGACGCCACCGGAGAAGGGGGGGGCCGGGAGGGAGAAGACCGATGTCCGCCGCACCATCCTCGAACTGCTCTTCCGGCAAGTCCGTGGCTCGCTCGATGGGCTGGAGGTGGACCTGGCCCGGGCCTCTGTCAACCCCTACGAGCTGCTCACCTCCGTTCGGGGGATCGCAATCCCCTCCCCCGTCGCCAAGAGTGCGCCAGCCCCAGCGGCAGCGCCGGTCGAGGCCGACAGCGCACTCCTGGTGCTACGAGAGAGATTGGACCGGTCATCCAAGACGAGCGGTGAGAACAGTGGCAGCGCGAGCCGGATCAGCCTGCCCCGCTCGGATCCGATGTTCGTGCGACGGGAGGAGGTGCCCCAGCGGGCGGAACGCCCCGTCCCTCCGCCGGCGATCGAACCCGCCCCCGTGGTGAGCCCTCCCCCAGCCCCGGCCAAGCCGGCAGCGGCCCCTCCCGGGACGGTGGCGACTGCCCTCCTGCAAGCGAAGGAGGAGGCTCCCGTCGAGAAGCCGGCCATGGTTCCGGCCAAGCCGGCACCGCCGCGGCCGATCCAGCTCCCTGCCGGGATCGCGCTGCGCTTTGCGGTGACCGATCCGCTGACCCCTTTCTTCAACCAGGAGCGCTACTTTTCGCGCTGGAACGGCGTGCGGCTGGTCAATGCAGAGTCGCCCCCCGCTCCCGTGGCAATCCAGGAGAAGATCCCCCCCAGCACGGACCCGGCCACGTCCGGCCCTCGTCCGGCGACCCGCCCACGCTGGGCCACCCGGAAGGATCTTCCCTCCTCTCCCGTCCCCAAAGGAATCAAATGAACGTCAGAACCGGTGTCATTGCCGCCGCTGGATCTGGAACCAGAATGCTGCCCGTCACCCTCGGCTACCCGAAAGAGCTGCTCCCGATTCTCCACCAGCCGGCACTCCAATTGATTATCGACGAGTATGTCGCTGCGGGAGTGCGCAAGATCATCATCGTCACCGGCGAAAATCCGGGTCCGCTCCATCGGCAATATCGGCTGAGAGACCTGCCCGCGCCGGGAAAGTACGAGGCGCTCGATCGCTTCGTCGCCCAGATGCGCGACGTCGAGCTGATCTTCGAGCCCCAGGAGGGGCCCTACGGCAATGGCACGCCCCTCCTCGTCGCCAGCCGGCATCTGCCGCCCGGGGAAGGCTTCCTCTACGCCTATGGCGATGACATCCTCAAGACCCGGACGCCCTTTGCCAAGCAACTGATCGACCTCCACCAAGAGACGGGGGCGCTCGTCGTCGGGACCCAGGCAGTCCCCTGGGAGGACGTTGTCCGCTATGGCGTGGTGAGCTTTCGCGAGGGGAGCGATCGGGATCTGCAGGACGTCGTCGAGAAGCCACGACGTGAAGAGGCGACCTCGAATCTGGTGATGTTTGGCCGTTTTCTGCTGAGCGAGGCGATCGTCGGAATCCTGCGGGAGATTCCGCTGGGCCAGGGGAATGAGCTGTGGCTGACCGACAGCGTGCGTGAGTACGTCCGGCGGGGCGGGCACGTCGTCGCCTGCCCCGTCACCGACGGTGAATGGCTGACGATCGGCGATCCAGTGCACTACCTCGAAACGGTCATCGAGTACGCCCTCGACGACCCGGCAATCCGGGTCGCGATCGAACCGCGCATTCGCCGTCGTCTGGGCATCTCGTAAGCCTCCGCCGCCGGGCTACTCTGCCTCGATCACCGAGGCGCCAACATAGGGGACAAGGGCCGAGGGAAGGCGGATCGAGCCATCGGCCTGTTGGCCATTCTCGAGGATCGCCAGCCACGTCCGCCCCACCGCCAACCCGGATCCATTGAGGGTGTGCACAAACTCCGTCTTCGTCTTGCCATCCCGCTTGAAGCGAATCTGGGCGCGCCGCGCCTGGAAGGCCTCGCAGTTTGAGCAGGAAGAGATCTCGCGGTAGGTCTGCTGGCTGGGCAACCAGACTTCGAGGTCGTAGGTCTTGGCCGAGGAGAAGCCGACGTCTCCAGTCGAGAGGGCCATGACCCTGTACGGAAGTTCGAGGAGCTGCAGGACCCGCTCAGCATCGGCTGTCAGCTGTTCGAGGGCAGCGTAGGAGTCCTCGGGGCGGGTCAGCTTGACCAGCTCGACCTTGTCGAACTGGTGCTGGCGGATCAGCCCGCGCACATCGCGGCCGTAGCTCCCCGCCTCCGAACGGAAGCAGGGGGTGTAGGCGGTGTAGCTGAGGGGCAGATCTTTCTCCTGAAGAATCTCATCGCGGTGCAGGTTGGTCAGCGGGACCTCGGCCGTCGGAACGAGGTAGAGCTCGCGTTCATCCCGCAGCTTGAAGACGTCGGCCTCGAATTTGGGAAGCTGTCCGGTTCCGAAGAGGCTGGCGTCGTTGACGATGAACGGGGGGAGCATCTCGCGGTAGCCGTGCTCGCGCGTGTGCAGGTCGAGCATGAAGGCGATGAGGGCCCGTTCAAGGCGCGCGCCCATCCCGGAGAGGACAGAGAAACGCGAGCCGGTCACCTTGGCGGCCCGCTCGAGGTCGAGGATGCCGAGACCGGTTCCCAAGTCGACGTGATCACGGGGCGTGAATCCCTCCGCCGCAAAATCGCGGGGCGTCCCCCAGCGGCGGACCTCCTGGTTGTCCTGCTCATCGTGGCCGACCGGGACCGACTCGTGCGGCAGATTGGGCAGGGTCACGAGAATCGCGCGAAAGCTCTGCTCCAGCTCGTCGAGGCGGGTCTCGATGCCGCGATTGCGGTCGGTGACGGCCCTGGACTCAGCTTTGCGCTCCTCGGCCTCCTCTCGACGCCCCTCGCGCATGAGCTGCCCCACTTCCCGACTGAGACGGTTGGCCGCCGCGTTCAATTCATCCCGCTCCCGGATCAACTGTCGCCGCTCTCCATCGAGCACCGTCAGCTCATCGAGCAGCGCAAGGTCGAACCGTCTGTGCCCCAACCGCTCCCGTACCAACTCCAGATGATCACGAACAAAATTGACGTCGAGCATCGCCTTCTCTCTCCCTTTTGGCCTGCCGGAAAACCCAGCGCTACAAACCTCACACAATACCCCAAGGCTGCGACGTCAACAAGGGATCGTTCTCTTCTCGCCATTCCCCTGAGGTAATCTGCCTCCTCTGCGGCTATACTCCTCTTTCAAGAAAGCGGGGGACCTGGAATGAACCGAGAGCAGTTGATGCAAGACCTGAGCGACTACACCGGGTGGAGCGATCCACGCGAGGCCCGGTTACGGAATCGCATCCTGCGTTTTGTCGCGCGGCACGAGAACTGCGCGAGCCGCTCGCTGCGCCGGGGGCACCTCACCGGATCGGCGTGGGTCGTCGATCCGGGCCTCCGGCAGACGCTCTTGACCCATCATCGGCGGCTGGAGATGTGGGTGCAGCCGGGGGGGCACGTCGAGGAGGATGGCAATATGCTGGCGGCTGCGTGGCGCGAGGCGCGGGAGGAGTCGGGGCTCTCGTCGGTGACCTCCCCGCTCAGCACGATCTTCGACCTCGACGTCCACGTCATCCCCGGCCGCCAGGCAGAGGTCCGGCACCTCCACTACGACATCCGGTACCTCTTCGTCGCCGATCCAGCCGAACCGCTCACGGCGACCTGGGAGTCGAAAGAGCTGCGCTGGGTTGACCTCGAGGAGATCGGCGAGCTGACGCAGGAAGAGTCGATCTCGCGGATGGTCCGGAAGACGGTCGCGCTGCGCGATCGTTCCCTCCGGGTCAGCAGCTGAGCAGAACAGAGAGGAGCAATCGGGAAGATGCGTGTCGGAATTGTCGGAGCCGGGCCCGCCGGGGCCCACTTGGCCCACGAATTGAGTCGAGCCGGAGCCACCGTCCATCTCTACGACGCCCGCGAGGCGTGGGAGAAGCCGTGTGGAGGCGGAGTAACCTCGAAGGCCCTCCACGACTACCCGTTCCTGGGCGAGGGCACGGCACCGAAGTCCTGGGTGACCTCTCTCCGGCTGCGCACCCCGCGCGAGCGCGAACTGACGCTCGCCCCGCGGTCGAGCTTTGCCATCTACTCGCGACAAGAGCTGGGCCGGCAGATGCGCGAACGGGCAGTCGCCGCCGGTGCCCAGCTCACCTGCCAGCGGGTCGAGAAGACGACCCGGCGGGGAAGCCAGTGGGAGATCGAGACGGCGGGTGGCTCGGTGCACGTCGACTTTCTGGTGGGAGCCGACGGGGCCAACAGCGTCATCCGCCGTCGGGTCGGCCAAGCGCTTCCGGCCGACAATTTCTCCTACGGGCTCGGCTGGCACGTCGACGGCGCAGTCGCCCACCCACCTGGCCGAGTCGAGATTGGCTATCTGGAGGGGCTCAGCGGCTACTGCTGGCTCTTTCCGCGAACGGACCACCTCTCCTTCGGCATTGCGACGGGGTATCGCGAAACCAGCCCAGCGGAGATGCGCGCGCGGCTGCTCGCCTTCATCCGGCGGGACTACCCCGCGGTCGCCGAGGCGATCCTCCACCCGGGCCCCGGGGCGCCCCACGCCCGCTTCTACGCCGCAATGATCCCCTCGCTGGGAGCCGAGACGTGGGACAGACTGCGCGCCAGCTCGGTCGATGAGGGCTGGGCCTTGATCGGAGACGCCGCCGGCTTTGTCGATCCCCTGACGGGGGAAGGCATCTACTATGCCATCCACTCGGCGACGCTCCTTGCCGAGGCGCTGACCGGCCGCCCAGCCGATTACGAGGCGATGTGGCGGACAAGCTTCGGGGGGGAGCTTCGCCGCGCGGCGACGCTCAGCGACCGGTTCTACTCGGGAAGTGCGGGGGGAACGCCCCTCCTCGAACGCATGGTCCAAGTCGCCCGCTACCATCGCGGGGTTCGCGAGACGGTCCGCGACCTGATCGCAGGCGAACAGGGCTACCTCACCCTCAAGGAGCGGCTGTTCCGCTCGCTCCTCCGCCCGTGGTAGGCGCTCCCCCACCCCCGCCTCGTCGCCAGGCTTTTTTGACTTCCCTTCCGGTGTGCGCTTTTCGCATAGATTTGTGGCAGAACCGCCAAACTTCGCCGTTAGGCTGTCCTTTTGTAACTACTCACGAAGAGGAAGATCAGAAAACGGATTGGGCCAACCAGCGACCAACGTCAGAACGGAAGAGATGATTGCACCACAGAGCCACAGAGGCCACCGAGAAGAAGCTTTGGAGGTGA
>JBMUAP010000084.1:0-9344 GCA_049454155.1 Blastocatellia bacterium | reverse complement strand
GCATCAGCTGACTCGGCCTCGGTTGCCGGTGAGGTCTCGTCGAGCCGGGAGGTCTCCATGACCTCGTCACGGATGAAGATCGGACAATCGACACGCAAGGCGAGTGCAATCGCGTCGCTGGGTCGCGCATCGACCAGGACGACCTCGTCGCGAACCCGGATCTCGATCAGGGCGTAGAAGGTGTTGTCGCGCAACTCCGTAACCGTCACCCGTTCGACGGCCCCCCCAAGCTGGCGGATGGCGTTCCGCAGAAGATCGTGGGTCATGGGGCGCTGGGGAGCAACCTTTTCGATCTCCGTCGCGATCGAGTTGGCCTCGAAGGGGCCGACCCAGATCGGGAGCATGGCCTCACTCTTGACATCTTTCAACAAGACAATTGGGGAGTTGGTTGTCGGATCGACCAACAGCCCACGAACCTTGACTTCCCTCTCCATGCAAGCCTCCACTAATTAGACCAACTCACCATAAAGGCTATTCGTCTTGACATCTGTCACCTTGACCTGGGCCAGGGTACCGATCCGTTCTCGGCCCCCTGGAAAGTTGACCACCTTCTGACAGCGGGTGTGCCCCGTCAAGTCCTGCTCCGAGCGCGCGCTCGTCCCCTCGACGAGGACTTCGACCGTTCTCCAGCGGTAACGCTCATAGCGCTGCCGCTGGATGCGGCGTTGCAGCTCTTGGAGCCGAAGAAACCGCTCCGTCTTGACCTCCTCTGGAACCGAGTCTGGATAGGCGGCGGCGGGGGTCTTCGGGCGGGGGGAGTAGTTGAAGATGTAGAGTCCATCGTATTCGACCTCCGCGACGAGGCGGAGCGTCTCTTGAAAATCCTCTTCCGTCTCCCCAGGGAATCCAACGATCAAGTCACCCGTGATCGCATAGTCTTTTCTTCCACGGCGAATCGCGGCGATGCGGTCGAGATATTCTGCTGAGGTATATCCGCGCCGCATGGCGCGCAAGATCCGGTCGCTTCCAGACTGTGCGGGGAGGTGGATCCACTCGCAAAGGTTCTCATGGTCATCCATCACCCGAACCACCTCCGCGTCGAAGTCGCGCGGGTACGAGGTCGTATACTTGATTCGGGGGATTCCCGTCTCACGCGCCAACCGGTCGAGGAGGCGCGCAAAGGTGATCTCTCCAACCGGATCGGTGTCTGGGGAGGAGAGGCTGCCGTGAATCCGGCCGCTCAGCCCATAACTGTTGACGTTCTGACCGAGGAGCTGCACCTCTAAATACCCGGCTTCGGCAAGGGATCGGGTCTCCTCGACAATCATGTCGGCGCGCCGACTTCGCTCCCGACCGCGGGTAAAGGGGACGATGCAGAAGGAGCAGAACTTGTTGCAGCCTTCCGTAATCGTCACAAATGCGACGTGGCTGGTCTGGCGCTGACCTGCCTGAAGATCGTAGAAGGGAGCGTCCTTCGAGAGACGGACCTCGATGGCGCGCGGAAAGCCCTGGTCGAGCTGATCGATCAACTGGGGCAGCTTGGCGATCGCCTGGGTGCCAAGCACGAGCCGCACATCCCGACTCCGCTCAAAGAGCCGATCGGCCTCCGCCTGGGCAACACAGCCCATGACACCAAAGATCGGCAGGGAGGGGACGGCGGAAGAATCACGACCGGCGGCACCGCTTTGTCGGAAGGCCTTCAACTCCTGTTTGAGATCTTGGATCCGATGATCGACTTTGCGGGCGGCCTTCTCGCGGACCATGCAGGTATTGAGGAGAATCAAGTCGGCCTGGAGCGGGTCATCGGTCGTCTCATACCCGCTCCCAGAGAGCGCATGGATCGCCTTCTCGCTGTCGTGGGCGTTCATCTGGCAACCATAGGTCTCGAGGTAGAGCTTCTTCATACGACAATCCATTCAAAACAAGATCTCCAGTGCTCTTCCTTGGAACGTTCTTGGAAGAGCACTGGATCACACCAGAGGCTTCGAGCCCCGCCTTTCAACTCGCTTCGTCCATCCTCGGACGACATCGGACGACAATCGATCCTCTCGTCTGGATCTGGTCGCGAGAGAAGTGAATCGCCAAGAGGACAAGAGACGGGCGATCGACCGACCCGATCGCCAACAAAAGGAGGGGGGCAAGGGGGCCCCTGTGGGGTTGGCGAGGAGTGAATCAACCACCTTTATATACCAACCCCGAGTTATATACCAAGCGCAGCGACACGACAAGCCGCGGGATTGGCATTAGCCCCGCAGCAGCTCGCGGGCGTGGCGTCTGGCGAGGGGGGTGACCTCCGCACCTCCGATCATGCGCGCCAGCTCCTCGATGCGCCCATCCCGGTCAAGTTCCACCACGTCGGTCAAGGTTCGTCCTTCAATAACGGCCTTGCTCACTTGGAAATGGGCATCGGCATAGCGCGCGATGAGCGACTGGTGGGTCACACAGAGGACTTGGTTGGTGGCGGCGAGCCGCTTGAGTCGCAAACCGACGGCGTCGGCGACCTTTCCTCCAATCCCCGTGTCGATCTCATCGAAGATCAACGTTCGCGGAAAGAGGGTCGGCGCAATAATCGTCTTCAGAATCAGCATCAGCCGCGAGAGCTCTCCCCCAGAGGCAACAGTGCCGAGCGGACGGAGTTCTTCGCCTGGATTGGCGGAGAAGTAGAACTCGATCGTTTCAGCCCCGGAACGTCGCGGCGAGAGATCTGAGGCGACCCCCAAGGCGGCGAGCCGTTCTCCGAGTGGCGAGGAGTCGACCCGCTTCCAGCGGACCTCCCACCGCGCCTGTGGCAGGGCGACATCGGCCAGTTCGGCGACAACGGCTGTCTGCAAGCGCTCCATGCCGTCAATTCGCTGGGCGGTGAGGGCTGCCGCCGCCTCCTGGTAGGCGGCGAGCTCCTGCTCGACTTCGTGACGGAGCGACTCCCGGCGTTCTTCATGGTGCAACAGTTCATCCCGCTGCCGGCGAAGTGTTCCCAGCTTCTCGATCAGCGAGGAGACAGGCCCCCCGTACTTCCGTTTGAGGCGGTCGAGCTCGGCGAGTCGATCCTCGACCTCCTGGAGTCTCGCGGGGGAGATCTGCAACTCTTGCAGATAGTCACGCAGCTGAAAGGCGAGATCCTCAACGGTGTGGCGGGCCGTCGTCAGCAGCTCAGAGGTCTGGAGAAGCGTCGAGTCGAGGGAGGAGAGTTCGGCCATCCGGCGCTGCACGCCCCCCAGCTGGGTCAGGATCGCCCCCTCGTCTTCGTAGAGCAGGGCAAAAGCCTCGTGGCTAAGATTGGCGATCCGCTCGGCGTTGGCGAGGCGACGGCGCTCCTCGAAAAGAACTTCCTCTTCGTCGACGACGAGCCCAGCCGACTCGAGCTCCTCGATCTGAAAATGGAGCAGATCGAGCGATTGCAGTCGTTCCGTCTCCGACTGTTGCCCCGCTTCGAGTCGATTGACGCTCCCGAGAAGCTGCTCAAAACGCATGGCCACCGCCTGCCTTGCTGATTGGGCCTCGGCATAGGCGTCGAGAAGATCCCGTTGGGCCTCTGCCTGGAGCAGGCTCTGCTGGTCCCCCTGTCCGTGGAGATCGATGATGTGGGGCTGAATCTGACGGAGGAGCGCCTGATTAGCCAGCTGGTGGTTGACGAAGATGCGACCCCGGCCACTCCCCGTGCTCAACTCCCGGCGAATGACCAGCCCTTCGTCGAGCCCCTCCATCCCCGTCTCCCGCAGGATGGCCAGCAAGGGCTCGTTTCCCTCGAGGTCGAACAACCCCTCGATAACAGCACGCGAGGCACCGCTGCGGATCAGATCGGTCGACCCACGCTCCCCCTGCAACAGTCCCAGGGCATCGATGATGATCGATTTCCCGGATCCTGTCTCTCCACTGAGCAGATTCAACCCCGGTTTGAACTCGATCTGTACCTGCTCGATCAACGCCAGATTCGTGATACTGAGATACCGCAACATAAACCTGTAAGCCCAATAAATAGAACTAAACAAAGCAAAAAGCTCAGATCTTACATCAAAGAATGCAACCTCAATATCTACATCAGGTCTCGCCCCCCTGCCCTACTGAACCGCCCCCCTCCGACACTTCATGACGATTTTTTTGGTCCACTATTTCTTATCGTCGTCGAATCGGTTTACAATTTCAACGTTTTATATAATTAACTTTCCTCCGATTGTCACGAGAAAACTCTCCAACGTTGTGAGTGAGGGAGGGGGGCAAGAATCTGGAGGAGGATCACCGCAGGATTTGAACAAGATTAGACCAGGATTAGACCAGGATTAGACCAGGATCGGAGAGTGGTCGGAGCGAGGGACCTGGGAGAGAGAAGGAGTACCCGCTCGGCCGGTCGGCAGGAAGAAGGCAATGGAAGACAGACGATGCAGCAGGAGCCGCAGACTCCCCTCGCCTTCCCCCTGCATCTCGCCCCCACAGTCAACCCGCCGCCCTGTGGAGAAAGGGCGACAATCAAGAATCCCAATCATAGAGGAGACCGTATGGCATCGTTCAACAAGATTATCATCGTCGGCTATCTCGGGCGCGACGCGGAGATCAGGTATACCCCGCAAGGAACCGCGGTCAGCAACTTCTCGATCGCCACCAGCGAACGGAGAAAAGACCGCAGCGGTGAGGCGCAAGAGATGACGACCTGGTTTCGCGTCTCACTCTGGGGAAAACAGGCGGAGGCGCTCAACCAGTACCTCACTCGTGGAAAGCAGGTCTACGTCGAAGGAAAGCTCCGCACAGAGGAGTTTACCGACCGGGAAGGAAATAAGCGCCAATCGCTCGAAGTGACGGCCAGCGACATTCAACTGATCAGTTCACGCGGGGAGGCGATGGGGGGAAGCGGCGGCGGGGCGCCAGGCGGCTATCCGGAGGGTGAAGCTGGCGGCTTTGGGAAGGCCACCGGTGGTGCTGGGCGTGGCGAAGACGAGGTCCCGTTCTAGCCATCCACAAGTCGCCCAGTTCCCTCTTTTGAAGATCTCACAGAGCCAAAGTAGCCCCCCCTTCGCGGTGACTACCGTAGCTCCGTGAGATCCTCCACACTCCGTCCCTCGCCAGGTTGGGTTCTCACAGGGACACAGAGGGGGGGGGCACCTTCCGCACCCATTCAATCTCTCTTTCATCACCGTACCTCTCTTGATCCTCGAGCGGATCAGCCGAGCAGGCCAAAAACAGACCCGCAGAAAAAGGGGATGTCGGGGCGCCGCCATCCCCCTTTTCTGGAGGCTGATTTTTCTGTGTGATATCAGACCTTCACGCCAGCTGACCCATCCGGCGAAACTTCTGGTACCGCGCGTCGAGCATCTCCGCCAAAGGGAGGGAGGAGACCTCGCCGAGGGAGCGCTCAATCTCATCTCCGAGCCGCTTCGCCGTTTCATCCCAGTCGAGATGCGCCCCTCCAGCCGGTTCAGGGATGATCCGATCGACGATCCCCAGCTGGAGAAGGTCCTCGGCCGTCAGCTTGAGACGCGTCGCGGCTTCTGCGGCCTGGGTCGCGTCCTTCCAGAGGATCGCCGCGCACCCCTCCGGTGAGATGACCGAGTAGACGCCATTCTCGAGGATCAAGACACGATCCCCCAGCCCAATGGCCAGCGCACCGCCGGAGCCCCCCTCTCCCGTCACCGAGACGATGATTGGCACCTTGAGCCGGGCCATCTCGCGCAGGTTGACGGCGATCGCCTCCGCCTGCCCCCGCTCCTCGGCGTCGATCCCAGGGTAGGCGCCAGGGGTATCGATCAAGGTCAAAATGGGCCGTCCAAACTTCTCTGCCAGTTGCATGACGCGTAAGGCTTTGCGATAGCCTTCGGGCTTGGCCATGCCAAAGTTGCGCGCCTGGCGTTCGCGGACATCGCGCCCCTTCTGTTGTGCGATGACCGCCACAGGACGTCCCCGAAATGTCGCCATTCCGGCGATCATCGCTGGATCGTCATAGAACTTGCGATCCCCGTGCAGCTCCTCAAAGTCCTCACAGATCCGCTCAATCAGATCGAGCGCATACGGGCGCCGATCGTGTCGCGCCAGCTGCACCCGGTCGAATGGCGTCAGTGAGGAATTCATCTCAGTCAAAGATTTCATGACATCGCTCCTTGAGACCGCCGAACAGCCATCTGACGACAGTCGATCATCCAATCATTCCGCCACGGAGAGGTCGATCGTCCAGGCTGGATCGATCGCCCGCATCCGTTCGACCAAACTCTCGGTCACCTCGATTCGCAAGAAGGAGTTGGGCCGCATCCGGACCAGCCATCCCTCCTTCGTCTCCAGATCGACCAGCAGTGGAGTCTGTCCCGGGCTGGTCGAGACGAGGTCCCGCAGGGCGGTCAACTTCTCAGGGGTGGCCGACTGCTCATCGAGCCGGATCGTCACCAGCCGGGCCGCTCGGACGTGAGCCCGCCCCAAGAGTTGTACCTCCTGGGCCATGACCGAGGGGACGCCATCGTCCGAAAGTTCCAGACGCCCCGTGACCAGCACCACCTGCTCTTCCTGGAGGATCTCCCGCGACCGCTGATAAATATCCGGCCAACAGACGACCTTGACCGACCCGTATTGATCCTCGACGCGGAAGAGAGCAAAGCGATCCCCCTTCCGCGTCATCTTGAGCGAGAGGTCGAGCACCAGGCCCCCAATCGAGACGATCTCCCCCGGCTCTGCCTCGGCCAGATTGGTACTGTCATACCGGGTCAACGCCTGAATCGACGTCACATAGTCTTCAAGGGGGTGGCCGCTGACATGGAAGCCGAGCGCCTCTTTCTCGTAGCCGAGGAGCTGACGCCGCGGCCACTCCTCGACCGCAGGGAGATCCGGATCCGCCCCTCGCTGGTCCTCGCCCGCCCCGAGCAGCGCGAAGAGCCCCGTCTGCCCAGAATCCCTGTCTCGCTGTGCCCGCGCGCCATGCTCAAGGACCCGCTCCAACGCCATGAGGAGAGGTGCCCGCGCACCGTGAACCGTCTCGAAGGCACCACTCTTGATCAGCGATTCGAGGACTCGCTTGTTGACCCCTTTCGAGTCGACCCGCTCGGCAAAATCGAAGATCGAGCGGAACGGCCCCCCTTGTGTCCTCGCCTGCAGGATATGCTGAACGGCCGCCGAGCCAAGCCCCTTGATCGCCGCCAAGCCAAACCGGATCGACTTGCCGACGGGGGTGAACCCCTCCAGACTGGTATTGACATCTGGGGGGAGCAACTCGATCCGGAAGGACTTCATCTCCGCGGCGTAGCGCGCCACCTTGTCGGTATTGGCCAACTCGTTCGTCAGGACTGCAGCAAAGAAATGGGTCGGATAGTGGGCCTTGAGCCAGGCGGTCTGGTAGGCCAGATAGGCATAGGCAAAAGAGTGGGAGCGGTTGAAACCGTAATCGGCAAACCTGGCCATCAAGGAGAAGATCTCGACCGCCTTCTCCCGGCGAATTCCCCGCTCGACGGCGCCGCGAATGAACTTCTCCTCGTGGACATCCATCTCCTCCTTCTTCTTCTTGCCCATCGCTCGTCGCATGAGATCCGCCTCGCCGAGCGAATACCCAGCGAGCCGTTGGGCAAGCTGCATGATCTGCTCCTGGTAGACGAGAATCCCATAAGTATTCTCAAGCGTCTCCTTCATCTCCGGCACAAGATAGGTCACCGGATCCCTTCCGTGGCGCCGGTTGATGTAGTCGTCCACCATCCCGCCATCGAGCGGACCTGGCCGGTAGAGGGCATTGAGCGCCGAGAGGTCCTCGAGGCTCTCCGGCTTCAACTTCCGGCAGATCTCGACCATGCCGGAGCTCTCGAACTGAAAGACGGCATTGAGCAAACCATCGGCGAAGAGCTTGAGGGCTGCCGGATCTTGCAGGGGGATCTGGGTCAGATCTGGCCGCGCCCCCTCAACCTGCTCGATCGAATGGAGGGTATCCTCGATGATCGTCAAGGTCGTCAAGGCGAGGAAGTCCATCTTGAGCATGCCGGTCTTCTCCAGATCCGACATGACAAACTGGGTCGTCACCTCCTCGTTCTGACTCTTGCAGACGGGAACGAGCTCGAAGATCGGCTTGGGGGAGATGACCACCCCGGCAGCGTGAACCGAGGAGTGGCGGGCACAGCCCTCGAGGCGGCGCGCAATCTCGATCAGCTCGGCCACTTGTGGGTTGGCCCCGATCGCCTGGTCGAGATCTGGGTTGAGTTTGATCGCCTCCTCAATCGAGACATTCCTCCCACGAACCGGGGGCGGGATCATCTTGGCAACCTTCTCGACCTCGGCGTAGGGCATCTCAAGGGCGCGACCGACGTCCTTGATCACCGCTCGGGAGGCCATCGTCCCAAAGGTGATGATCTGGGCGACATTCTCCCGCCCATAGAGGTCACTGACGTAGTTGATGACCTCCCCTCGTCCGCGTACACAGAAGTCGACGTCGATATCGGGCATCGAGACCCGTTCCGGATTGAGAAACCGCTCAAAGAGAAGGTCGTATTGAATCGGATCGACGTCGGTGATCTTCAAGCAGTAGGCGACAAGACTCCCGGCCGCCGAGCCCCTGCCGGGTCCCACCGGAATCCCCCGCTTCCGCGCGTAGCGGATGAAGTCCCAGACGATCAGGAAGTAGCCGGTATACCCCATCCGCTTGATCGTCTCGATCTCCAGTGTCAGCCGATCCCGGTAGGTCGAGAGTGGGTTGCGAGGAGGGGATCCTTGCCAAATCTCGCGCAGCCGCTCTTCGTATCCGTCCCAGACCACCTTCTCGAAGTAGCTGGCCAAGGAAAAGCCTTCTGGAACAGGGTAGAGCGGAACCTGATCGATCGTCTTCGGAAACTCGAGATTGCACTTCTCCGCAATCTCCAGCGTCCGCAATAGCGCGTCTGGGCGCTCCCCGAAGGTTTGCCACATCTCCTCGGCGGAACGGAAGTAGTAGTCAGGGGAGCCGTAGGTCAGCCGGTTTGGATCCTGGATCGTCTTGCCAGTTCCGATGCAGAGGAGCATCTCGTGCGCCTTGACGTCGGTCGGAAGGAGATAGTGGGAGTCGTTGGTCGCCACCAACGGGATGCCAGTCCGCTTCGACAACTCGACCATCGGCTTGCGAATGCGCTGCTGCGCCTCCAGGCCGTGCTCCTGCATCTCGAGATAGTAGTTACCTTTGCCGAAAATATCCTCGAACTCAATCGCGGCACGGGCGGCCTCGTCAAAACGATCCCGCAGCAGAAGAGAGGGAGGGACCCCACTCAAACAGGCGGAGAGCCCGATCAGCCCCTCTGAATGCGCTGACAAGAGCTCCCGATCGATCCGCGGCTTGCGCCAGAACCCCTCGAGAAATGCCTTCGACGAGAGTTTAACGAGGTTGTGATAGCCCGTCAGGCTGGTCGCCAAGAGCACCAGGTGGTTGGTCTGTTTCTCCCCCGGCTCCAACCCGGGGCCCCCCTTCTCGTGCCGCCTCCCCC
>JBMUAP010000083.1:0-9376 GCA_049454155.1 Blastocatellia bacterium | reverse complement strand
GTCGACAAAGCGGCGCATGGCGTCTTCCGGTGTCAGGATGTCGCCGCTGCCTGAGACGGGAATGGAGACGGTCTCGCGAATTTGTCGAACCAAGTCCCAGTTGGCGAGCCCGCGGTACCCCTGAACCCGGGTCCGCCCGTGGAGCGTGACCATGGATCCTCCACAGTCCTCGATCAGTTTGGCGACTTCGAGACAGTTGATCGATTTGTCGTCCCACCCGGCCCGGATCTTGACCGTCATGGGGATGGAGATGGCGCGCTTGACTTCGGTGAGGATCTTCTTCAGTTGGGGAAGGTCCCGCAGCAGGTTCGATCCCCCTCCGCCATTGATCACTTTTCGCGCCGGGCACCCGCAATTGATGTCGACGAAATCGGCTCCCGCCTCCTCGGCGATCTCCGCCGCCCAGCGCATCCGCACCTCGTCATAGCCAAAGATCTGGATGGCGATGGGACGCTCTTCCGGCGTGAACTTCATCATCTGATGAGAGCGCATGTTGCCCCGGGTGAGCCCTTCGACACTGATGAATTCGGTGACGATCAGTCCGACGTGGCCACATCGTTTGGCGATACGCCGAAACGGCGAGTCGGTCACTCCCGCCATGGGAGAGAGGACGAGCGGCGGGGAGATCGACTGCCCCGCAATGCTGAAAGAGTCAGGGTAGGAAGGAGTACTCATCGTGGTCACGTAGGACGAATAGAACGAATAGGACACACAGGTTGCAGATGACACACAGAATGATAGGGCCTATCGGTCCCATCAACCCTTGGCACTATAACACAATCGTGATGACTTGCTCTCGTGTGGCAGGATCCACGACAATCGGCACGGGAAGGGGAGAGATGAACGCGCAAGGGGAAGAATCGCTTGAAACTGAGGTGCAGGGGGCGGTCCAGTTTCTGACCGAACTCCAACGATTGAAGGCGCTCCCGCGAACGGGATGGCTGCTGCGTGGCATTCGAGATGTCGAGTCGGTCGCCTCGCATACCTGCGGGGTGGCGGTCACCGCCATGGTTCTTGCCGATTTGCTGAGGAGTCGGGGGCAAGTCATCGATGGGGAGGCCGTTCTGCGGATGGCACTTCTGCACGATCTGACGGAGGCCCGGATGGGTGACCTGCCCAGCACGATCAAGCCGCTCTTCGATCCGGGGGTGTTGCGTCTGGCTGAGGAACGGGCGGCGGCGGATCTCCTCGTCCCCCTCGGTCGGCTTGCCGCTGGCTACCAGGAACAGTGGCTGGCTTACGAGCAGCGCCAATCTCTTGAGGCACGGATCGTCAAGGCGGCCGATAAGCTCGACCTCCTGCTGCAGGCGGTCGAATATGAGCTGGGAGGCGCTTGTCAGCTTGGAGAGTTCTGGGATCGTGCCGATCAGGAGCTCGCCGATCTTGCACAGGGAGTGCCGCTCCTGCGCGAGATCCTGACCGATTGGCTCGCGATTCTCCAGCACCTCCGCCCAGGTTCTTGATCAACAGCCCCGTTGCATCAACATAAGAAGGACACACCACAAGAAGGACACACCATGGGAATGTTGGAAGAAGGAATTCGTTGGTTACAGTCGGCGCCGCCCTGGGGGGTGCTACTGTTGATGTTTCTGATTGCCTACATCGAGAACGTCTTTCCACCCGCGCCGAGCGATATGCTGCTCGTCTTTGCTGGGACGATGATCGGGTTTGGCTTGGTCGAGTTCGAGGTGGCGCTTCTCTCCGCGACTGTAGGGAGTACGCTCGGCTTCGTCACTGCCTATCTGTTGGGGCGCTACTTCGAGGGGCACGTCGTCTCGGGCCGGTGGAGCCGCTTTCTTCCGGCGCAGGCGATTCACCAAGTGGAAGGGCTTTTTCAGCGCTATGGCTACGGCGTGATCGTCGCCAATCGCTTCCTCGCGGGAACTCGCGCGATCGTCTCCTTCTTTGCCGGGATGTCGCGGATGGATCTTTGGCGAACGACCCTGCTCAGCGCGATCAGTGCCGCTGTCTGGAACTCGATTCTCCTCTCGCTCGGCAAGCTCTTCGCCGGCAATTGGCGGCGCGTGGCCGACTATCTGCAGCTCTACAGCATCGTCGTTTCCGTGGTGGTCGGAGGCGTGATCGCCTTCTATCTGTGGCGGATTCTACGGAAGCGGCGCCAGCAATCAACTGGCTGAAGGTGGCCTCTTGCTCAGCGCTGGAAGCCCTTTTCGATTTCACGGGCGGTCAGGCGGAGGATGATCGGACGGCCGTGAGGGCAGGTCGCTGGATTTTCCATCCGGAGGAGCTGATCGATCATCCAGCGCATCTTCTCCGGGGCCAGCGGCATATGAATCTTGACGGCGGCGCGGCAGGCGAGCGAGGCGGCAATCTCGGCGTGCAGTCCATCGAGGGAGAGGGTTCGCCGTTCCTCCCCGATGGTGTCGAGCAGCTCGAGGAGCAGCGCACGCGCCGATTGCGTGGAGAGGATCGCGGGAACGGCGTGGATGGCGAGGGTTCTTCCCGACAGGCGGCCGATTTCGAACCCGTTCTCTTCCAGTGTGGGGAGGAGCTCCTCAATGGCCAGGGCCTGGGCAGGAGTTAAATCGATGGCCTCCGGCAGGAGGAGCCGTTGGACGGTGATCTGGCGGCGGCGAAGCGCGGCCCAGTGCTCCTCGAAGAGGATGCGTTCGTGAGCGACGTGCTGATCGATCAGCAGCAGCCCCGACCGATCCGCTGCCACGATGAAGCTCTGGTGGAGCTGGCCGAGGGTCGTAATCTCCTCGGCGATCAGCGTCAAGTTCGGTGCGGCGCGGAGCGGAGAGCCCGCCGATTCGGGCGGGTGCGATCCGAGGCACCCCAACCTTGCCCGGTTCGGCAGAGAAGGCAGCGGAGAGGCCGGGGTGGCTTCAGTGCTGGGCTCCTCGGGAGGATCGAGCGCGAGAGGGACATCGCCGTAGACCTCT
Source organism: Blastocatellia bacterium (assembly GCA_049454155.1). GTDB lineage: Bacteria > Acidobacteriota > Blastocatellia > RBC074 > RBC074 > CAIOZW01. The sequence continues at coordinate 6,470 of JBMUAP010000083.1, read as the reverse complement.
TCAGGGCGAAGTGCACGCAGGGGGGAGGGCTCCTCCTCTGCACCGTCTCTCAGCCCGATCCGCAACTGCTCGGGGATCGTCGGCAGGAGAGTCCGCTTGACCGCCGATTCGGATCTTCCGGCGGTCAGGTTGGGGAGGACCAGCTCCGTCGGTACCCGGGGGATCGGAGAGGACAAAAGAGCGGGCAGGGAAGTCTCTTCGCCAAAGGGAGTGACGGCGGCTTTGGTCTCGCGGATCGCCTGGAGCACTGCGTCACGCACTAGATCCTGCACCACTTGGCTCCGGACGAAGCGAACTTCGGTCTTGGCTGGATGGACATTGACGTCGACTTCGCGCGGTGGGATCTCCAGAAAGAGCATGGCTGTTGGATAGGATCCGGCGGGCATCATCGCCCGGTAGGCCTCCCCCAGCGCCCGCCCCATGACTCGATCCCGGACATATCTCCCATTGATGAAGAAGTACTGGCTCTCCCGGTTCGTCCGCGGAATCGACGGCGACGAGACAAACCCACGCACCTTCATCTCGCCCCGTTCGAGCCAGACCTCGATGAGGTCGGCGACCCGTTCCTCTCCAAAGAGCTGATAGGCGCGGGTCCGCAGATCCTCCGCGGGCGTCACTCGCAGGCTCTCACGTTGATTGTGGGTCAGCCGGAAGGCGTGAGAGGGGTGGGAGAGGGCGTAGTGGGTGACCAAGTTGGCGATGTGAAAGCTCTCCGTCGCGTCGCTTTTGAGGAACTTGCGGCGGGCTGGCACATTGAAGAAGAGGTCCCGGATCTCGAACTCGGCTCCTGTGGGAACGGCAATCTCTTGGACCGAAAGAACCCGGCCCCCGGAGATCGTTACTTCGGTCCCGATCAGATCCTGGGCGGTCTGCGTGCGCAACCGCAGCTTGGCAACAGAGGCGATCGAGCCGAGCGCCTCCCCGCGAAACCCGAGGGTGGTGATCGCTTCCAAGTCCTCGGCCACCCGGAGTTTGCTTGTCGCGTGCCGCTCGAAGGCGAGGAGGGCGTCGTCCCGGGACATCCCTTCTCCGTCATCGGTGATCCGGATCAGCTGGCGCCCCCCGCCCTCGATGGCAATCTCGATCCGTCGCGCTCCTGCGTCGATCGCGTTCTCGATCAACTCCTTGACGATCGAGGCTGGACGCTCGACCACTTCTCCCGCCGCAATCTTGTTGGCGAGGACGTCGGGCAGGACATGGATCTTGTTGGCCGCCATCCCTTCCCTCTCTTTCCCGTCACCTGTCGATCAAGCGAGTGTCTTGATCTTCAATTCGGCCAGCTGGGTCTGGCTCACGCCACTCGGGCTGTCGGTCATGAGGTCCGAGCCGCTCGCGACCTTCGGGAAGGCGATGACCTCCCGCAGCGACTTGGCGCGCGCGAAGATCATGACGATCCGATCGAGCCCAAGGGCGATCCCTCCGTGGGGCGGCGTTCCATAACTCAGCGCGTCGAGGAAGAAGCCGAATTTTTCCCGAGCCTCTTCGGCAGTCAGGCCGAGGGCTTGAAAGATCTGTGCCTGGACATCGGCCCGGTGAATTCGGATCGACCCCCCACCCAGCTCGTTCCCGTTGAAGACGAGATCATAGGCCTTGGCGCGGACAGATCCGAGGTCTCCCCCTTGGAGTTTCTCGATGTCCTCGTCGATGGGGGAGGTGAAGGGGTGGTGCATGGCGTACCAGCGCTTGTCCTCTTCGTGATATTCGAACATGGGAAAGTCGACGACCCAGAGCAGCCGGTTCGCCTCCTCGCGGATCAGCTTTTCGCGGCGGCCCACCTCCAATCGAACCTGTCCCATCGCGGTGCAGGCGACGTCCCAGCGGCCCCCGACCATGAGGATCGCGTCCCCAACCGCCGCACCGGTGGCCGCAATCACTTTGGCGATGCCTTCCGCGCCGAGGAACTTGGTCAGCGCTGACTTGCTCTCCGGTTCGAGGACTTGGATGTAGGCCAGTCCTCCAGCTCCATACCGCTTGGCGTGCTCGATGATTTCGTCATACTGCTTGCGCGACCAGGAGGCCGCCCCCGGGACGACGATCGCCTTGATCGCTCCGCCCTTGCGGACGGCCTCAGCGAAGACCGGAAAGGTGCTCTCGGCGAAGTGCGTGCTGAGGTCGATCATTTCCAGATCGAAGCGCAGGTCCGGTTTGTCGATACCGTACCGGTTCATCGCCTCGTGATAGGAGAGTCGGGCAAAGGGGATCTGGGGAGGCTCCATTCCCGCGACACGGAAAAACTCGACGATGAGCGGCTCGATCGTCGCGAAGATCTCCTCCGGCTGGACAAAACTGCGCTCGATATCGATCTGGGTAAACTCTGGCTGGCGATCGGCACGCAGGTCCTCGTCCCGAAAACAGCGGGCAATCTGAAAGTATTTGTCGTAGCCCGAGATCATCAGCAGCTGTTTGAAGAGCTGTGGGGATTGGGGCAAGGCAAAAAACTTGCCGGGTGCCGTCCGCGCGGGGACGAGATAGTCCCGTGCGCCCTCGGGCGTCGATTTGGTCAGAATCGGGGTCTCGATCTCGTAGAAGCCCTGTTCATCCAGGACCCGGCGGGCAGTCATTGCCAGTCGGTGGCGCAGCCGGAAGTTGGCCTGCATCTCTGGTCGTCGCAGATCCAGATAGCGATATTTGAGGCGCAGGTCCTCGGCGGCCCGACAGTTGTCGATCTCGAATGGGGGCGTCAAGGCATCGTTGAGAACCTTCATCTCCTCGGCGACGACCTCGATCTCCCCGGTCGCCATCAACGGGTTGAAGTTCTTCTCATCCCGCAGGATGCAGCGACCGGTGATGGCCAGGACGTACTCGGTGCGAACGTCCTGGGCGCGGGCCAGCAGCCCGGGCTCGATCTGCTCATCGAAGACAACCTGGGTGATTCCCTCGCGATCCCGCAGGTGCAGAAAGAGTACCGAGCCGTGATCCCGATAGCTGTTGACCCAGCCCATGAGGGTCACCTGTTGTCCAATGTGTTCCTGGCGAAGCTCGCCGCAGTGGTGAGTGCGTTTGGTGGTTCCGAGATGATCGAGCATACGTCTCTATTCAGTTCTTTGGCCGGTTCATCGGCCCGTTGATTGGTCTTCTGATCGTCGCAGGGACGAGGTCAGCGTCGTTGTGCCATAAGGGAAGGGCTCTCAAGCACGCAGTCGGGCGAGGATCTCCTCCAACGGCAGAGACTCCTGCTCTCCGGTTGTCAGGTTCTTCCACCCATAGCTGCCCGTTTCCACTTCGGTCTCTCCGATAATCAGGGCATGGCGCGCACGCGATTTCGCGGCCAGCCCCATCGCCTTCTTCATTTTGCGGTCCATCCCATCGAGCAGGACGGCGCAGCCGTTCGCTCGCAGGTGGCGCGCCACCTGATGGCCCCGCTCCCGCGCGACCTCGCCCAGACAGACGATGTAGAGATCCGGTGCCTCTTTGGCACGGAGTTCCCTGGCGATCTCTTCGGGGAGAGACATCACCATCCGGTCGAGGCCAAAGGCAAACCCGAATCCTTTGACCGGCGGACCTCCCAGCGTCTCGGAGAGCCCATCGTACCGGCCGCCCCCGACGATGGTGTTCTGGGCACCAAGACCCGAGTGGCCAATGATCTCGAACGCCGTGCGCGTGTAATAGTCCAAGCCGCGGACCATCTCCGGCTGGACGGTGTAGGCGATGCCTCGCGCATCGAGGTGCGCCTTGAACCGCTCGAAGTGGGCTCGCGCCGCTTCGTCGAGCGAATCGGTGATCGTCGGCAGCCCGGCAATCCAGCGACGGCACGCCTCATTCTTGCAGTCAAAGACGCGCAACGCATTGGTCGCATAGCGATGATGGCAATCTTCGCAGTAGGCGGTCAGATTGGGCTCGATCGCTGCGCGAAGTTTGCCGAGGTACGCTTCCCGGGTCGCGGCATCTCCGACGGAGTTGATCAGGAGGGTCGTCTCGGGGATTCCCAGCTCGCGGAGAAACCAGTCGAGCATCTCGATCACCTCGGCCTCGATCGCCGGATCGTCAATGTCACCGAGTACTTCCGCGCCTATCTGGTAGAACTGCCGATAGCGGCCCGCTTGAGGTCGCTCGCGGCGAAACATTGGGCCGGCATAGAAGAGCCGGGTCAGCTCTCCCGGCGAGCGGTCCGCGAACATCTTATGTTGGACGTAGGCGCGCATGACCGAAGCCGTGTTCTCGGGGCGGAGCGTGATCGACTCTCCTTCCCGATCCTCGCGAGCCCGGTCGACGAAGGTGTACATCTCTTTGTTGACGATGTCGGTCGCTTCGCCCACTCCCCGTGCAAAGAGTTCCGTCTTCTCGATGATCGGAGTCCGGATCTCTTGAAAGCCGTACCGACGAAAGGCCTCCCGCGCGACCTCTTCGACCCGGTGCCAGAGCGGCATGTCCTCCGGGAGAATGTCTCTTGTCCCACGTAACGTTTGTATCATGTCTCTCTGCTGCCCAAGCCTGACTTGGGCTTGATTCGGGCCTGCTGCGTCCTTTTGGGAGCTACTGCTCCTCAGGCTGCGCCGGATGACAACCTGGAAACCCTCATCCTAGCATGACTGGCGAGTGACCCCCAAGGTGAGCACGGCCGCTCCACAGGTCCGGCACTTACTCTCCGAACGGGCCTGCCGTCGTGGTGATGGGGAGCTCTTCCCGCACAAACTGGGCCGGATCGAGTCGGGCCTTGAGCGCCTCGACGGCACGTTGCAGCACGCCAGGGTCTTTCGATTCCAAGGTCAGTTTGACTCGATAGTCGGAGGCCGAAAAGCTGGGGTAGGATCCGATTGAGACTTCCGGGTAGGACTCCGCGACCGCTGTCAAGTCGGTTGCCAGATCGAACTCGTCCTCGAGGGTGTAGAGGACGTGGAGGTGAAACGGGGCGACGCGAAACCGCTCCCGGATCGCCTCGAACTTGCGACGAAAATGCTCTGGTACGCCGGGGAGAATGTAGACATTGCGACAGACCGGAATCGGCCAGCTCAGCCCCGCCCCTCCCACTAGCGCCGTCCCCTCCGGCAGGTCGGCCATCCGCAGGTGAGATTCGTCGACTTTGTCCTTGAAATAGCCACGAATCAGGCTGTCCAGCTCTGGATGACGGACGATCGGCGCGTCAAAGGCTCGCGCAATTCCCTGAATCGTCACATCGTCGTGAGTCGGGCCAACTCCCCCGGAGGTGAAGACCAGGTCGAATGCCGCCGACAACTCCCGCGTAGTCGCCGCGACGACCTCGATATCGTCCGGGATGATGACGATCCGCTTCAGCGAGACACCCAGCTCCCGCAGCTCGCCGATCAGCAGCTGTGCGTTGAGATCCCGCGTCTTTCCGCTGAGGATCTCATCGCCAATCACCAGAATTGCTGCGGACGGTATCTTCATAACCTCCATCATACCGAGCGGGACTCATTTCGGGCAAGATCCCACTCAGGCTTGTCGGCACCGCCGATCATCCATTTGCGGAGCGACCCGGGCCCGACTCCTCCGACTTCCAGGCACGCAGGGCTGCCGCCTGTACCACCCGCAGGGGAGTGGAGTGGCGGATGGCCGCCAGTCGGCAGTCCTCATACTCCGGATGGCAAGTCACCACTCGTCCGGAGTGGTCGGTCGAAACTTTGACGGAAATGGGCCCGTAGCCCGTTTCGACCACCTCCGTCCGACGCGAGAGAACCTCCCGTTGCTCTTGCCGATAGCGAACTCCGATCGTCGTCGTCTCCTCGAAGAGCAGTTGCACCATTCGCTCACGATCCTGATGAGCACAGAGGACCGTCAAGAGGACTCCCGGACGCTGCTTCTTCATCTGGACCGGCGTCAAGAAGACGTCGAGCGCGCCCGCCCCGAGGAGCCGCTCCAAGACATAGCCGTGGACCTCCCCCGAGAGGTCGTCGATCGTCGCTTCGATGACCGTGATCGACTCTGCGGAGGGTCCCGTCGCCGCAAATGGCTCGCCGAGCACGGCCCGCAGGACATTCGGAAACTGCTCGTAGGTGCGCGTTCCGGCACCATAGCCCACTCGGTCGATCTTCATCGTTGGCAAGGGCCCAAAGCCTTCCGCCAGCGAGGCGAGCAGGGCGGCCCCCGTCGGAGTCGTCAGCTCTCCGATTACTTCCCCGGTGCTGTAGGACGGAATCCCCCGCAGCAGCTCGGCGGTCGCTGGGCCCGGTACCGGGTACCTCCCGTGCGCACAAACGAAGGTGCCGCTCCCGACATGGACCGGCGAGGCAATGATCCGCTCGATCCCCATCGCCTCGACCGCCCAGCAGGCCCCGACAATGTCGACAATCGAATCGATCGCTCCCACCTCGTGAAAGTGGATCGTCTCGATCGGGACATCGTGGATCTTCGACTCCGCCCGGCCAATCTGCTCGAAGATTCCCGTCGCACGTGCTTTGACCGTCGCCGAGAGACCGGAACGGGCGATCATCTCCTTGATCTCCGCCAACCCCCGATGCCCTCCCGCTTCGTGCGAATGGTCGTGGGAGTGGTCGTGCGAATGGTCGTGGGAG
>JBMUAP010000082.1:0-9382 GCA_049454155.1 Blastocatellia bacterium | reverse complement strand
GGATCAAGACACGAGACTGACCAGTTCCCCCTCTCCCACACTCGCTGACACGTGCCGGGAGCTGGTGGGCCATCCAATCGAGCGGATCGTCCGGCGCTGGAACTGGAAATCGGCGCTGCTGAGCGCCCTGGTGCGGGGAGGGCTCTTCTTCTTCGCCACGCTCGAAGCGGGCCTTGCGGCCGCCCTCGGGGCGATGCGACTGGAGGCAGCCTTCTACATTCTGACAGCCGGCTTCTACGGAGCCCTCCTCGAAGCCTTCCGGAGAGTGGAACCACCGTGGAAGGCGACGATTGCCGTCATGGGCCTGCTCCCGGCGATCAACCACTCCCTCGAATTTTTGTTGCACAGCATTGGGGGGACTGCGCGCCTGGGCCGGGGAATGGCGGCGTCGATCTCCTTCTCGGTGATCTCGGCTTCGTTCAACCTCTTCGCCATGCGGCGCGGAGCCCTGCTTGTCGGGGCCGACCGGCAGTCTCTGGGAAGGGATCTGCGGCAGCTGCCCTGGTTGGTATGTCAGTTTCTGTGGGTAGTTCCAGCGCTGCTCAGGCGCTATTGGCGGGAGAGATCGACGTGGTAAAGACCCTTCATTTGACCAACGCCTTTCATCCGACATCGGGTGGGATCAGCACCTTCTATCGGGCGCTCTTCGCGGCAGCCAATCGGATGGGGCGCCCGATGCACCTGGTCGTCCCGGCAGCGGAGGCGCGGACGGAAGAGGTGGGAGAGTACGTCCAGATTCATCACGTACCGGGACCAGCGTCGCCTGTCTTCGACCAGCGGTACCGCATTCTCCCCCCGACCAGCTACCTTCCGCCTTGGCAGGGAGTGATCCAGCAGATCCTGGAACGGGAGCAGCCCGACCTGGTCGAGGTCTGCGACAAGTACACCATCTCGTGGTTGGCGGGGCTGGTACGGCGAGGATGGATTCGCGGCGTACGGCGCCCGGTGCTGGTCGGCTTGACCTGCGAACGGATGGACGACAACCTCGGGGCCTACCTCACCCGACATCCCTGGAGCCGGGCGGTCTCCCGCCGGTACCTCGGCCATCTCTACCTGCCCCTCTTCGATTACCACATCGCCAACTCAGAATACACGGCCTCAGAGTTGCGTGAGGCCATGCTGCCAAACCATCAACGTCCGGTCGTGGTACTGCCGATGGGTGCGGAGATCGCCGAGTTCCTCGAGGCCACCCCGACCAGTGCCGCACGTCTGGCGCTACGAAAGGAGGTCGGGGGAACGGAGCGCACCCGCCTTCTGCTCTATGCGGGACGTCTCTCGCCAGAGAAGAACATTCCCCTGCTCTTGGAGCTTCTCGAGTCGCTTGCCAGGGAAGGACTTGAGGACTATCGGTTGCTGGTGGCAGGGAGCGGTCCCCTCGCGGAATGGTTGGGGGTGGAAGCAGAGCGCCGGGCGCCGGGCAAGCTGGTACGGATGGGCCATCTGACGGATCGGAAGCGGTTGATCGACCTCTATCTGCACAGTGACATCTTTGTCCATCCCAATCCGCGCGAACCCTTTGGAATTGCCCCGCTCGAGGCCATGGCGGCGGGACTGCCCCTTCTGGCGCCGCGGGCAGGGGGCGTCCTCAGTTATGCCCACGAGGGGAACAGTTGGCTGCGCGAACCCACCGGACCTGCCTTTGCGGAGGGAGTCCTTGAGATTCTGCGGGACGAGATGGGGCGGAAGGAGAAGCTCTCGCAAGCCCGCTGGACGGCACAGCAATTCGGATGGGAGAGCGTCAGCCAGCTGTTCTTCGCGAACTACGATCGGATGGTCGACCAGTTCCCATCGACCCGGTTTGCCGCCGCGGCCTCTTCGCTCCTGACCCGCGAGCCAGCGAGGAGGACTGGGAGATGAAGGAGCTGCTCGTCTCTTCCATCGCCCACAGACCTGGGCGCACCGTGGTCAGCGTCGCCGGGATCGCGCTGGGAATCCTGCTCGTCGTCTTGACCGTCGGGCTGATTCGTGGGCAGCTGCGGGCACGAGGAGAGCGCGACGCCAACGTCAGCGCCGAGCTGCTCGTCAGCCGGCGGGATCAGATCGGTATCGCCTTGACCTCCCTGCCAATGACCTTGCCGCTCGAGACGATCGAGCAGATTCGCGCCGTCGAAGGAGTCCGAGCAGCGACCGCGATTGGGCAGTACCTCGAAATGAAGGGGGAGAGTGGGCTCGGTCTGCGACAACTCGACGGGGTCCAATTTGAGGAGTACGTCGCGACGACGGGCATCGAAGTGGTCGACGGATCCCCGCTACCCGTGGAGGGGGACTATGTCCTGATCGATGTTCGCTACGCCAAAGACCACAATCTGCACCCGGGCGATGCACTGCCCCTCTTTGATCGACCATTCCGGGTTCAAGGCATCTATCGGCCGGAGACAGGAGCGCGGATGATGGTTCCCCTCGCCACCCTGCAAGCCGAGCTCGGCCGCGAGGGTCACGGCTCGATGATCCTCGTGCGGGTGATCGATCCCAGTCAGCAGGAAGAGATTGCGCGCCGGATCCTTGCCCTGTCGCCAGAGTGGCGGGTCCTCTTCAGCCGGGATCTTCCGTCCCTCTTCGCCGAGGGCTATGGGAGCTTGACCCTCTTTCTCAACCTCGTAACAGCGCTCGCCTCGATCGTCAGCCTGCTGATCATCTCCTTGACGATGTATACAACGGTGACCGAGCGGACCCGCCAGATCGGCATTCTCAAGTCTCTGGGAGCCTCGCGAGGCTATATCGTCGGCATCTTTTTGCAGGAGACGGGGCTGCTCTGTGCGCTCGGCATTGGCACGGGACTGCTGCTCTCGGCCGTGATCCGCCAGATTCTCGTGCACGGAATCGGGCTCACCCTGACGTGGGAGGTGGACTACATCGCCTATGCCATTCTCGGGGGAGGAGTCAGCGGGCTGCTCGGCGGGCTCTACCCGGCGTGGCGGGCAGCGCGACTCGATCCCATCGAGGCGTTGCAGTACGAGTGAAGAGCCGGACCCCGAGTTCGACGAAAGGAGGAGACCCAAACGATGACACCAGACCAGATCGTGACACAACTCTTCGACCTGTTTGCGGCGCGGGGAATGCGCAACTACGGCGAGTCGGTCACCGAAGAGGCGCATGCGTTGCAGTCTGCCTGGCTGGCAAGCAGACAAGGGGAGGCGGCCCCGATGATTGCGACGTGCCTGCTGCACGATGTGGGCCACTTGTTGCACGAATGGGGAGAAGAGATCGCGGAGAAGGGAATCGACGCGCAGCACGAGCAGGTGGGAGCAACTGAACTCGCGCGCTGGTTTCCTCCCGTGATCACCGAGCCGATTCGGCTCCATGTCGAAGCCAAGCGCTACCTCTGCGCCGTCGATCCCTCCTACCACGGCTCCCTCTCGCCGGCCTCCCATCAAAGCCTCCAGTTACAGGGGGGGATCATGACGGCGGCGGAAGTCCAAGACTTTCTTCAGCTCGAATCGGCCGGCGCGGCGATACGCCTGCGCCGCTACGACGACGCTGCCAAGGAGCCGGCACGCGCCGTCCCCGGGTTCGAGTCATATCGCCCCCTGCTCGTCTCCTTGATTCAAGTCCCCACTTCTGGGCTCACGCCATGACGACCTCGCCTGATCCTGCCCTGCGCATCGTGCCGCCGCCGCTCCGGGGAGATTCCTGGCGGCAATCGATCTGGGCGGTGACTGCCGCTTTTGGCGCCTATTTCTGCATGTACGGCTTTCGGAAGCCCTTCACAGCCGCTTCCTACGAGGAGGCCGAAATCGTCTGGGGAATGGGGTACAAATCGGTCGCAGTCATCGCACAGGTCTTTGGCTACATGCTCTCAAAGTTCATCTGGATCAGGGTAGTCTCCGAGATGGAGCCACGGCGCCGGGTACCGGTACTCCTCCTGCTGGTCGCGTGTGCCGAAACCGCACTTCTCCTCCACGCACTACTCCCGGCCCCGTGGAACCTGGCGGCGCTCTTCCTCAATGGACTTCCATTGGGCATGGTCTTCGGTTTGGTCTTGGGATTCCTGGAAGGTCGACGGATGACGGAGGCGTTGACGGCCGGCCTCTGTGCCAGCTTCATCGTCGCCGATGGGGTCAGCAAGTCGGTAGGGGCGTGGTTGCTCGAAGGGGGAGTCGCGACGCACTGGATGCCGTTCGTCGCGGGTTTGGTCTTCGCCCCATCCCTCTTGATCTTCACGTGGATGCTGACACGAATCCCTCCCCCGAACCATCACGACATCTCTGCCCGATGCGAGCGCGTCCCGATGGAGCGTCTTGATCGGCGTCGATTGCTGACTCGCTACGCGCCCGGGCTTGGTCTCCTGATCGGGAGCTATCTCTGCCTGACGATTCTGCGGAGCTTGCGAGCCGACTTCGCGCCAGAGATCTGGCAAGGGCTGGGCTATCACGGTCAGCCCTCGATCTTTGCGCAATCGGAGTTGCTGGTCATGGTTGGAGTGGTGGGACTCAATGGGCTGGCCGTCTTCATTCACGACAATCGACGTGCCTTCTTCGCGGCCCTTGGCGCAGCTTGCCTGGGATTCCTCCTCGCCGCCGCGGGCCTGCTCGCCTGGGCCGGTTCGGGGACTGCCCCGAGGCCATCGGCAGAGGCTGGATTTGGTCTGATGGTGCTGCTGGGACTCGGGCTCTACCTCCCCTATGTCGCCATCCACACGACGCTCTTTGAGCGCTTCCTCGCCATGACGGGGGAACGGGGAAACCTTGGCTATCTGATGTACCTCGCCGATTCGGTTGGCTATCTTGGGTACGTCGTCGTCATGCTGGGGCGGGAGAAATGGATGGTGGAAGAGAGCTTTCTTCCATTCTTTCTCGACTTGGCCCTGCTGCTGATCGTGATTGCGGCAGGACTGCTGATTGTGGGATGGTTCTATTTTCGACATAAGGGAAGAGTGGAGGCCGGACCAGAAGAAAGGAGAGAAGAATCGCATGAAGCAGCGGTTTGATGTGGCGATCGTCGGTGCGGGGATCATGGGGCTGGCACACGCCTACGCTTTCGCCAGACGTGGCAAGCGAGTGGTTGTCTTCGAGCGGCATCCGTGGGCACGAGGGGCTTCGGTGCGCAACTTCGGGATGCTCTGGCCCATTGGGCAGCCGGCTGGTCTCGCGCGGAGAGTCGCCCTGCGCAGCCGGGAGATCTGGGCCCACGTGCTGCGGGAGAGTGGCCTCTGGTTTGAGGAGACGGGATCACTCCACCTTGCTTACCACGACGATGAGGTCGCGGTGCTCGGAGAATTCCTCGATCGTGCGCCCGACAATGGATACGAGGCGGAGTGGTGGACAGCGCCCCAGGTCGTCGTACAATCCCCCTTGGTCAACCCCGAGGGGTTGCGGGGAGCCCTCTGGTCCCCCACCGAGATCTGTATCGATCCACGGGAAGTTGTCGCGGGTCTCCCCGGTTGGCTCGCCGCGAAGTGGGGGGTCACCTTCCGCTTCGGGATGGCCGTGACAGGCTACACCCAGCCCCTTGTCACGGCCGGCGGAGAAGAGTGGGAAGCCGACCAGCTGATCGTCTGCTCGGGGGACGACTTCGAGACCCTCTACCCGGAGGCCTTCGCCGCCAGTGGGCTCTACCGGGTCAAACTGCAGATGATGCGGACCCAGGCCTATGGCACAGAGATTCGGCTCGGTCCAATGCTGGCCGCCGGGCTGACCCTTGGCCATTACCGCAACTTCCAGGACTGCCCGAGCCTGCCGGCTCTGCGGGAACGCTTCGAGCGGGAGATGCCTGCCTATCGCCGATTTGGGATCCACGTCATGGCCTCACAGAACGGTGCGGGTGAGATTACCCTCGGCGACTCGCACGAGTATGACGACGAGATCTCCCCGTTCGACAAAGCCGAGATCGACGAGCTGATCCTCGCCTATCTCCGTCAATTTTTGCGACTCCCCGGAATGGAGATCCGGGAGCGCTGGAATGGAGTCTATGCCGCGCACGCAGCCGAACTCTGCTGGACGGGGGAACCGGCACCCGGTGTGACGATCGTTGCCAGCCCGAGCGGGCGGGGAATGACGATGTCGTTCGGCATTGCCGAACGGACAGTGGACCAACTTCTTGGACCAGAGGCAGAAGGAGCAGATCATGCGGATTGAGTTGGTCGTCTTTGATATGGCAGGAACGACCGTGGCGGAGGGAGGCGCGGTCTACCGTGCCCTGCGGAACAGCCTCGCGGCGTCTGGCGTGGTCGTCACTGACGAGGCTCTCCATCAAGTCAAGGGGATGGACAAACGGGAAGCATTGCGACTCCTCATCGATCAGACAGATCGTGCGGAGACATTCCGTCCGTACCTGCCGACGATCGAGAACGACTTTGTCAAACACCTCCTCGCGTTCTACCAGACAGATCCCGGAGTGGGCGAGGTGGCTGGTGCCAGCGAGGTCTTCCAGTGGCTTCGCCAGCGGGGCATTCGGGTGGCACTCAACACGGGCTTCAGTCGCCTTATCGCCCAGACCCTCATCGACCGGCTCGGCTGGGCCGCTGCGGGGCTGATCGATGCCTCTGTGACGAGTGATGAGGTCGAGCAGGGACGGCCGGCCCCGAACATGATCGATCACCTTCGCGAACACCTGGGGATCCGTGAGCGCCGCTGGGTCGCCAAGGTCGGAGACGCTCCCGCCGATCTCCTCGAAGGAGCCGCGGCGGGCTGTGGGCTCAACCTGGGAGTGACACGCGGATCGAGCACACGTGCTCAACTGGAGGGGCTGCCCCACGACGCGCTCCTCGAGACCATCGCCGATCTGCCAGCCCTCTTCCTTGCACGGGGCATCACCGCAGAAAAGAGCTAGCTCGGCACCGGCAACGTTCAGCCCGAGCCACGGCATCTCAGGAGGGCTTCCCGGTGGCCCTTCTCTTCGCCTTTCCGTTGGCGGGAGAGAATGATCACGGCTCACCCGAGCCACCCATCCAGCAAGGAAGCCGCCCCAATCCCGCATGAAGCGGGAAGAGGGGATCAGCCACTTCCAGGTCTGCTGGAGCGATTGCTTTTCTTGATCGAGGTGCATTACGATCTCGCGTGTTGGTGAGACGAAGATGAGAGACTTGGCGAGTGGATCCGACCCCCCTCCTCCAATCCAAGGTCGAGCCGATCCGCTCCCTTGACAGACCCTCTAACCCGTTGACGCCCCTCACAGTAGGTTTATGGAGCAACAGCACGAACAAGAGGCCAGCCCGGCCCTGGCCCCCCTCGCCCAATGTCCGGCCTGCGAAACCCTTCTCTCCAATCGGTCCCATCGGTTTTGCGATCAATGCGGGATCGATCTACGACGCGGCGAGGCGGGGCGCGGAAGAGCCACAGCCAGTCCTTCAATGAACAGTCCGTCGGCGAGTGGGGGCTGGCGAGAGGAGCGGCCCCACGTCGAGGCGACACCCGGAGAGCTGCTTGCAGAGGCGGTCAAGGAGGCACGACTGCTCTCCGCCGGCGTGGTCGACCGACTCTTGACCGAGCATCCGGAGCCCCGACACCTGTACCATCATCTTCTGGATGAGTACGAACTGCCCGAAGAGGAGCTTCGGTTAGCTCTTCATCAGGCTTTCCTCTACCCGACCATCGATCTCCAAGTCGCGGAAGTGGACGGGCCCCTCGCCGCACAACTGGGGGCCAACCTGCTTCAGGAGCGACTCGTGCTTCCCCTGATCGGTGCTGGACCGTCGGCGCGGCTGATGATCGCCGTGGCCAACCCGACCGACCGGGAGACGATTCGCGAGATCGAACAGCTCGCGCAGCGACCGTCTTCGATCTGCCTTGCCCTCCCGTCACATCTGCTCGAACGGATCGAGCGCCACTTCACTCCAAGACTGGTCGGAGTGCTGCCATCTGGAGAGGCGGTGGAGTCGATCCTCAATCATCACGAGACCTCGATTGGAAAGGCGGGTCACAACCGGGTGGTCATTGCCGATTCGACGGTCAGCGGCAGCCATGCGATCGTCCTCTCGAGACAGAGGGAGTTCAGCATCGTCGACCTGGGAAGCAGCAACGGCACCTATCTCAATGACCAGAGACTGGGTCGGAATGGCCAGATCCTGTGCCACGGGGACCAGATCAAGCTGGGACGAGTCCTGCTGGTCTTTCGGGACCCCCGCACGCCGCTTCAGAATCGGACGAGCCGCCTGCCTGGTGACTCTTTCGAGACACCAGCCGGTCCGCCGCCGGCCCCTCCCTCCCGGGCCGACCAGGAAAGAACGGGCTCTTCCCAGCCTCCCATCGAGAGTCTTGCTCACCGCGAAGCGCTCCCCCTCGGCGAGGAGCAAGTCGAAAGACCTCTTGAGAGAATGGAGAGATCACGAAGGTGGACAACCTCTTGGGCCCTCTGGGCGCTGGTCGTTGTCGCGATTCTCGCCCTTGCGTTCTTCCTCCACCAAGAGCGGGAGAAGAGTTCCTTGATTCCGGAGGCTTCGGATCGTTCAGGATCGAACGCGCTCTCGACTGGGTCCGAGACCACCCGCGGGACGGAACTGGCGCCACTCCTCCCGGCTGGGAATTGGGAGAAGTTCGGAACGAGTGGGAGACTGTCGTCGGTCAGCGCGGTGGCCTATCGACCTGGAAGCGGCGGAGTGTTGCTGGCCGGGACGAGCCAGATCCCGGGACTCTTCTGGATCCCGCTTGCCGCTTCGCGAACTGCCCGAGCCCCGCTCTTCGAGCTGCCAACGAAGATGGCTCCGCTCTTACCCACCTTGGCGAGTCCTCCGCAGTCGCTCGCCTACGGGAATGGGTTTTACTATGAACTTGGCACTCCCCGTCAGGGGAGGCAGACCGGGCAAGCATTGCACCGGGTCGCGGTCTCGTCGAACGGGCTTGCCCGCCGGGAGACGACGGTGGAAGTGTCGGAACTGGTCCGTTCGCTCGCGCCCCCATCTTCCAATGGGCTCTCGCAACCTTCGGTTGCTTCGTTGGCCTGGAATCCCATTCGCGAAGAGCTCCTGCTCGTCCTCTCTCCCCTCGCCACCACCGGCGAGACGCTTCTGGTCCCCTTGCGGATGGTCGATCCACTCGGTCCCTTTGGCGGAAAGAACCTGACCGTCGGCTCCCCTTCCTTTCTCCCCCTCGACCTCAACGGCGAAACGGTCCGTTCGATGACCTATGTCGCCTCCCGAAAAAGCTTCCTCCTCCTCACCAGAGGCGCATCTACAGTCCATCTCTGGGAGTGGCCAGGGTCGGCCCCATTGCCTGCCGTCCAAAAGATCACCCTCGATGCACAACCGGAACCGTCTGGCCTCCTTGCCCTGCCTCTCGATCATCAGGACCTCATCGTCCTGACGGGTCGACGCGGAACCTATCTCTCCCTGACCAGTCAGAACCCGACGCCGTGACCCCCAGCCCCCCCTCAAAGAAAGATTTGAGGAAAATTTAAGGTTCCCCTGACTCCCTTTTAACGAAACCGCCGTATGTTACAAGTGGTGAGG
>JBMUAP010000081.1:0-9505 GCA_049454155.1 Blastocatellia bacterium | reverse complement strand
TCGCGAACGTCGCCGAGAACTGTTACCGCGCCAACCTGCTCGACACCATCGAGCGCATCAAGGCCCGACCGAATCCGCAACTGGAGGTTCTCGGGGTCGTCGTGACCCTTCACGATCGACGTACCACCCTTTCACGTGACATCTATGATCAGATCTGCCAGGTCTTCGGGAGCAAGGTCTTCGAGACGACGATCTCCAAGTCTGTCCGATTGGAAGAGAGCCCTGCCTATCGCGAATCGATCTTCCATTATGCCCCGCAATCGAGCGGGGCGATCGAATATGCCAATCTATGCGACGAGGTAATCAGCCGTGCCAACTAAACGGGGACTCCCCACGACCCTCAAGATGCGACATGACCGTCACTATGTCGAGGAGCTTGCTTCCTTGCGGGGAGCGCCGATCGGTCGAATGATTGCCCTCGATCGGCTTGAGCCCAATCCGAACCAGCCACGGGTCGATCTGGGAGACTTGGAGGAGTTGATCGCCTCGATTCGGGAGAAGGGGGTGCTTGAGCCACTCCTGGTGCGTCCCTATGAAGTTGGTGGGCGATTCATGATCATCTCCGGGGAGAGGCGGTTCCAAGCTTCTCGACAGGCTGGGTTGACGGAAGTTCCCTGCATTGAGCTGGTGGTCGACGACCAGGCGGTCGCGGAGATTGCCCTGATTGAGAATCTTCAGCGGAAAGATCTGACTCCCTTCGAAGAGGCTGATGGCTTGCAGCTCCTGGCAGACCGGTTTGGGTATACCCACGAAGAGATCGCGCGAAAGATAGGAAAGGCTCGCTCATCTGTCACAGAATCATTAAGTTTGACCCAGATTCCTAAGGTGTTACGTGAGATCTGTGGCAATGCCCGCATAACCTCGAAATCGCTTCTCCTTCAAGTAGCTCGTCAACCTGACCCCGAAAGTATGGCCCAGTTCGTCGAGCGGATTACGCGCAGCGGGATGACCCGTGACGACGCCCGTAAAGAGCGTCGGACGCCTCAGTCCCGACCCTCCCCCTTCACCTATCGCTTTGCCTCTCCTGGGAAAGAGTTCCGCCTTGAGCTGAAGTTTCGTCGCACGGAGGTCTCGGAAGGAGAACTTATCGAGACACTTGAGGCGATCCTGCAGAACCTGCGGAGCCAGCTTCCGCCGACGGAATGATCTCTCCTCGATCGATTGGCTCGAATACCTGCTGAGCAGATCTTCCTTACAGACAGACAACTCCTCACTCGCCCGGAGGAGTTGTCTGTCTACTGGAATCGCGATCTGGGAAGGGAGGGGAAGGCGAGATTAGCGGCCAGTCTTCTTCTCGGCGGCGTATTTCTTCCGCAGCTTGCGGGCCCAACGATCGAAGACGGGTTGGAGCGGCTTGAAGAGCCTTCCTCGCCATCCACTCTCCTTCTCGCGCCAGAGGCGGTGATACTGATCAACATATGAGCGGATCGCCCCTTCATACTGGTGCTTCTTGATTCCGTGGGAGAGGGTCAGGTAGAAGTGCTGGGCCTGGAGAGAGAGGACGAGATAGGCGAGGTTGGGACGATAGTTGAGCTTGGCGGCCAGTCGCTTGAAGAACCCCTCTTCCTGCTGGAGGAGCGATTTCATGGAGATCTCGGACCAGGGTTGTGTGGTTCCTTGCCGCGGGTGGTAGAGACCGGGAAGTGGCGTTCCTGGATCCAGGGGAAATCGGCTGTCCGGGATGATCGTGTCGACGAGAACGATGCGGGTCATCCCCCGCTGGTGCTCACGGGGAAGGGTCGCCAGGATCGACTCGATCGTCTCGGTCGTCTTATTCGGTACTTTCAACGTAGATTTGTTCTCGATCTTCATCGTGATTCTTTTTGTTCCTTCTCTTCTATCCTTGTTTTAAACGCTTCCAGACGGGACAATCCTTCGCGAAGCCGTCGGATCTCCTTTGGCCAATCGGCGATCTGCTCGAAGATCGCACAGAACTTGAGCCAGGCGCGGTGATCAATGGCCGGCGATCCAGAGATGGCTCTTCCCGGCTCGACGGAACTGGGGATCCCCGCTTGAGCCGTCGCCATGACCCCATCTCCCACCGTCAAGTGGCCGGCGACTCCGACCTGTCCCCCGAGAATGACGCGGTTGCCAAGGTGGGTGCTGCCCGCCAATCCTACCTGAGCACAGAGGAGCGTGTCACGTCCGATGCTCGATCCGTGCCCAATATGGACGAGGTTGTCGAATTTGCTCCCGCGCCCGACCCGTGTCTCTCCGATGGTCGCGCGATCGATGGTTGTGCCGGCGCCGATCTCGACGTCGTCTTCGATGACGACAATCCCCGTTTGAGGAATCTTCTGCCAACTCCCATCGGGGCGATTGGCAAATCCAAATCCATCTCCGCCGACCACGACACGATTCTGCAGGATGACCCGCTCTCCGATTCGACACCGCTCACGCACGACGCAGTGTGCGTGGAGATAGCTCTCTGCACCGATCTCCGCCTCTTCCTCGATGACGCAATGGCTGCGAATGGTCACTTTTCGCCCAATCGTGACCCGATCTCCGATCACGACATAGGGACCAATCGAGACCCCCTCGCCGATCTTAGCCGTTGGGGCGATCACCGCGGTCGGGTGGACTCCCTAGACGATGGTCAAGGGGCGATGGAAGAGTCCGAGGGCCATCGCGAAGGTCAGGTATGGGGTCGGTGAGAGGATGCCCGATTGTTCCTCGCCGAGCACTTCCGGATCACTGACAATGATGGCCGCTGCCCCGGTCGTCGCGACATAGCGACGGTATTTCGGATTGTTGAGGAAGGTCAGTTCTCCCGGTTGCGCATTCTCGATCTGTCCAACTCCCTGGATCTCGATCTCTCCGTCCCCCTTGACCTCTCCTCCCACCGCCTCTGCGATCTCTCTCAATCGCATCCTCGCCCTCCTTTTCCTTTTTTTCTTCCCCTCTTCCTATGCGTCTGATAATCTTGCTGACATCGGCACAAACAAGATCCAGTAAGCGAAAATATCGTTGACCCAGGAGCAGAGGAGATGACAGACGATCAATTAGTCGATGAGTTTATAACATGGAATCGAGCGGAGAAAGGGCTCTCAGTCAACACCGTCGAGGCCTATCGCCGGGATCTGCAGAAGCTGGCAGCGTGGGCGACCGGGCTAGGGAAATCGATCCGATCCCTCGATCGAGCGGACCTAGTCGATCTACTGGCAAAAATGAAAGAGGAGGAAGGGAATGTCGACCGAACATTGGCGAGGTTGACCTCGACGATACGGTCGTTCTATCGCTACCTGATGCGGGAGCGTTTGGTAGGGATCGACCCGACGGAGCACTTGGCCCCGAGAAAAGTCTGGCAGAGATTACCCCACTTCTTGACTCCTGAGCAGGTGGAAGCGGTGCTGGCCCAGCCTGATCTGGGGAGTCTGACGGGCTTTCGGGATCGGACCATGCTCGAAGTGCTCTATGCGACCGGGCTGCGGGTCTCCGAACTGGTGGGCCTCTCGATACGGGACCTCGATCTCGAGACGGGGCTGCTGACCTGCTTCGGGAAAGGATCGAAGCAGCGTCGGGTTCCACTGGGACGAACGGCGGTGGAGTTCCTTCGTCGCTATTGGCCCATCCGTCGCCAACTGCTCGGGGATCGATCATCCGACCTTCTCTTCCTCGAGCCGGAGGGGAAAGAGATGACCCGCCAACAGTTTTGGCGGCGACTCAAGGGATATGGCAACTCTGCTGGAATTGGGTATTTGACCCCGCATCTATTGCGCCACAGTTTCGCAACGGCACTCCTCCGGAATGGCGCGGATCTGCGCTCCGTGCAACTGCTGCTTGGACACAGCGACATCTCGACGACGCAGATCTACACGCACGTCACAGATGACCACCTCCGGGAGGTCTATCAAAAGTTCCACCCACGATCCTGAAGGGACGAGAAATCTTGTTGATTGGGAAGATTCGATCTACAATTCGTGCCATTGTGGCGTCTCTCCTCTGATCGAGTGGAGGGGGGCGGCATCCTTTACCAAAGGTACCAAAGGCAACCAGGGGAGAAACCGATGAAGAGAGCGCGTGGGGACGAGCGCGAGAGCGTCGTCAAGCAAGCAACAGGCAGCGAGGGGCGAAGGGCTTTTCTACGACAGGCGTTGGCGGCGGGAGTCGTTGGGGTCGGAGCCCCAGCGATTGTTCGTGGTCGGAATCTCAATGACAAGCTGAACTTGGCGATCATCGGGGCAGGAGGTCGCGGCGCCGCCAATCTGAAAGATGTCGAGTCAGAGAACATCACGATTCTTTGCGACGTCAACGAGGAGGGGCTCAATCGGGCCGCCGCGCGCCACCCGGGGGCGCGACGATTCGACGATTTCCGGAAAGTCTTCGATGTGGCCTCCCTCTTCGACGCGGTCGTCATCAGCACGGCCGAGCATACTCACGCCTTCGCCACCCTTCCCGCGCTCCAGTTGGGCAAGCACGTCTACTGCGAGAAACCTCTGACGCACAATATCTGGGAAGCGCGCGTCATCCGCGAGGCGGCAGGCAAGGCCAAGGTGGCGACGCAGATGGGCACCCAGATCCATGCCACGGATAACTATCGTCGGGTGGTCGAGCTGATTCAGACCGGCGCCATCGGGCAGGTCAGTGAGGTTCATGTCTGGGTCGGTCGGGCCTGGGGCTGGCACCAGACGGAAGCCGAGGCGATGGCAGCCAAGGATATTGTTTTCGTCCAGAATCGACCTGCTGGAACGACTCCGGTTCCCGCCCATTTCAACTGGGAACTTTGGTTGGGGCCCGCGCCGTCCCGCCCTTTCCACGAGGTCTACTTCCCAGGACCCAAATGGTACCGGTGGTGGGACTTTGGCAATGGGACGATGTCCGACCTGGGAAGCCACTGGATCGATCTTCCCTGGTGGGCATTGAAACTCGACGCGCCACTCAGCGTCGAGCCGACGGCGGGTCCCAAACCCCATCCGGAGATCGCCCCGGCTTCGATGGCTGTCACCTACCAATATGGCCAACGCGGCGCAATGGCCCCAGTCAAGCTCTCTTGGTACCAGGGAACTGAGAAGCCGGCCATCTGGAAGGAGAACGGAATACCCCAGTGGAACAGCGGCGTCCTCTTCGTTGGCCAGAAGGGGATGCTTCTCGCTGATTACAGCAAACATCTCCTTCTGCCGGAGAAGTCGTTCGCCGAGTTCACGGCACCCGAGCCGTTTCTACCCAAGTCATTGGGCCATCATGCGGAATGGATTCACGCTTGCAAGACGGGAGCGCCGACGACCTGCAACTTTGAGTATGCGGGCTGGTTGACGGAGGCCAATCATCTCGGCAACATCGCCTTTCGGGCAGGGAAGAAGCTCCTCTGGGATGCCAAGCAACTCCGTGCCACCAATGCTCCTGAGGTCGATGCCTGGATCCGCCGGCCCTATCGCAAAGGGTGGAAGCTCGCCTGAGACTACTGCACTGCTGCTGGCAGGGGAATGGGTTGCCCATTCCTCCGCCAGCTGGGCATCTGGGCACCGCGGCGGCGCAGCTCCCTGGCAAGGAGTCCGGCGAGCTCTCGCCTGATCTTCGGGCGGCTCTTGGCCAAGTCCCTCTCCTCCGCGACGTCTGTCGGGAGGTGGTAGAGCTCGACCCGCTGATCGAGGTGATGATAGATCAGCTTCCAATCGCCTCTCCGAAGAGCGCTGAAGGGGCCTTGGCCGTAGTAGAGGTGGGGAAAATGGAAGAGGAGGGAACGGGTGGGCAGGGTGACGTTGGTCCCCTGCAATAAAGGCAACAGGCTCTTCCCGTCGACAACCTGTTTGGTTCGTCTCGCCGCTCGGCTGGCGCTGGGACCAGCGACCGCCAAGAGGGTAGGGAAGATGTCTTCGATGATGACGGGTTGATCCGTCTTGGCTCCCGCTCGGACCGTACCGGGCCAGAGCGCGAGCATTGGAACCCTCGATCCTCCCTCGTAGGGAGAGAGTTTTTGTCCTCGCAACGGGAGGTTCGGGGGACAGGCATGGGGCGCGCCATTGTCAGAGAGGAAGATCACCAGCGTCTCGCGTTCGATGCGCAGTCGCTCCAGGGTGCGGAGCAGGTCGTGAAGGGATCTGTCCATGCCTTCGATCATCGAGGCCCGGAGCGCTTCGAAGTGGCCCAGTCCGCGCTCTCTGTAGGCGGGATAGAAGCGATCGTCCTCTTCCCAGGGGGAGTGGACGGCATAGTGGGAGAGGAGGAGGAAGAAGGGGCGCGAGTCGCTGACGGCTCCCTCGACTTGCCGTATCGCCTCACGGGTCAAGGCCTCCGTCAAATGGATGGCTTGGCCGTGATAGGCCTCAAGACCGGGAACGTTCCAGATCGCCTCGCCCGAAGAGCGAAAATTCTTCTCTCCGCGATAGCTCCCCGGAGCCCCGGCGGCATGGCCGGCGACATTGACATCGAATCCGAAGTGGCGGGGATCCTCTCCCGGGGTTCCGGCAGCCCCGAAATGGGCTTTTCCGATGTGGATTGTCCGGTAGCCGACTTGGCGAAGGAGTGTGGGGAGAGGAGTGATCTGCACGGTGCGGTCAATCCCCTTCAGGGTTGTCGCGCCATTCAGATTCCACAGTGGCGGAATCATCTCCTCGCTCGCGTCGTCAGGAGAACGGTCTTGACGGAGTGTCCAGTTGGTAACCCGGTGGCGCGCCGCACTCATTCCCGAGAGCAGGCTGACCCGCGAGGGGGAGCAGACGGCGGACGCATAGGCCGAACGGAACTTCATCCCGCGCCTTGCCATCTCCTCCATGGCTGGGGTTCGGTACCGACGGTTGAGATCCGTCACCTCCTGATGAAAAGGCACCGACGTCTCCTGCCAGCCAAGATCGTCGACCAAAAAGACGATGATGTTTGGAGAAGAGGCACGATCTCTTGCCGCTTGCGTAATTTCTCTCGATGGGGTAGCCGTTGAGGCGAGAACGAGCAGAAGCATCGTCTGCCAAACGAACTTGACTGGAGGGGGAGTGGAAGGGATCATTGTTTCTGAAGTTGACCTGATGGCGATCATGATGATCAATCCGCACTATTTACGCACTATTTACGCACTATTAAGGTCGAAGGGCCACCGGGTTCCCGGAGAAAATCGGTACCATCTGTGAACTCTCTTCGCTGACAGAGCCAAGATCATGAAAATACTCTGTATTCTCTCCCGCCGTGCTTCTTCGTTCAAGGGGAAGGGCACAGGGGGTTGCACAATTCGCGACCTCTCGATCCTTGTCCTTTTGCTTTTGGGACCAGCCGTCCAAGCACAGACTCTCACCCAACCCGCACGGGGCGTGACTGATCCGGGAGTGGTGACCACTCGCCAGTTGGTTACCCCGGCTGGCATCCAGTCCATCTTTGAAGGTCGGATCTATGGAATTGCCTATGGTCAAGGAAATGATCATCTCTGGGTCCTGCAGGGGCGTCGCGGAATACCAAGGATGCAACTGATGCACCTCGATTGGAAAGGAAATCAGCTGCGCCAGAGGTTTGGGCGTGGAGAATCACCCGGTCTTCAAAGTGTGGCCTTCGATCCAGTCGCCGGACAGATGCTGGTCGCCGCAACGCAACCCGCTGTCAAGGGGCGCCCTCCGCAAGTGAGGATGCTCGCCGTCTCCGAGGGCGGCGACGAGCCTCGCCTTCTTGCCGAGGGAGTGGGACAGTTTCTTGGTGGGGCCTTGGCTATCGCCAAAGACTCCAATCCGCGAAAGGAGCGACTGGCCGTTCTACCGCTCCCCTACAATAACCAATTGGCACTTTTCGACCTATCCGCGAGTCGGTTTCTTGGTACCATCCCCGTCGGGATCGCCCCTTTTGGCGCGGCAATCAATCGCGACGGAACGGTGGCCTACGTCACCAACTGGGGGGGACGCCTCCCCCAACCTGGAGACCTGACCCTGCCAACGGGACTCGACCCAAAGGCCGACCGAGTCGTAGTGGATCAACGTGGAATCGCCTCGACGGGAACCGTCACCCGGATCGATCTGGTCAAACGGGTCGTCACCCGAACCCTTACCGTCGGCCTTCATCCGACGGCCATTCTCTGGGATGAGCCTCGCCACAGGCTCTACGTCGCCAATGGAAATGAGGATTCGGTCACGGTCATCGATACACAGCGGGAACTGGTTCTTCAGACGATTGCGCTGCAGCCATTCCAGGTGCCCGTGGCCGGAATTGCCCCCACGGCGTTGGCACTGACACCCGATGGAGAGCAACTCTTCGTTGCCTGCGGTGGAATCAACGCCGTGGGGGTCGTGGGGACCCGCGATGGAAATCTCAAGGGATTGATCCCGACAGCCTGGTATCCCAACGCACTCTCGCTCAGTCCAGATGGAAACTTCCTCGCCATTGCCACCTTGTTGGGGATTGGATCCGGCTCGCGTGAGACGCCCCGGGATCGCTACGTCCACTCCTATAGAGGCTCTGTCTCTGTCGTTCCCCTTCCTGACGCCGCTCAATTGGCGAGTTACACGACCGCAGTTGCTGAAAACAATCGACTCACCCTGCCAACGGACGCTCCTGCGGTCCGTTCCTGGCGCCCCACGACACCCACTGCCCCGAAGGCAGTTCCTCAACGCGCTGGCGATCCCTCGCTGATCGAACACGTTGTCTACATCATCAAGGAGAACCGAACATATGATCAACTGTTCGGTGATCTCCCCAAGGGCAACGGCGATCCCTCTCTGGTCATGTTTGGCGCTGATGTCACCCCTAACCAGCGCAAGCTCGCTGAGCAATTTGTCCTTTTCGACAACTTCTACGCGACCGGAGGCAATAGCGGAGATGGCCACCAATGGGCAACCCAGGCGAATGAAACGGACTACTGTCTCTGGCCAGGTTATGCGGGACGGAGCTACCCGTATGACGGGACTGACCCGATCGCCTATTCTGCCGGTGGTTTTATCTGGGATGCCGCGCTACGCATGAAGAAGACCGTCCGAGTCTATGGTGAATACGCGGGACGAATGCCGGAAGATGATGCCGGGATGAGAAGCGATCTCCTCGCTCGGTGGCGAAATGGGGATGACTTTACTCGGGATTGGTCGATTACCGCCCCCCTTGAGCCACTCAATCGGATCTTGGCTCGGAACTTTCCCCCCTACACCATGGCTATTCCGGATGTCGTCCGGGCGCAGATCTTTCTGACAGACCTGCGGAAGTGGGAGGTGGACGGAACGATGCCCAACTTGACGATCATGCTGCTGCCTTCCGACCATACTCGTGGCAGCACTCCGGAGTACAGCACGGCCAAAGCCATGGTCGCCGACAACGACTATGCCCTGGGTCAAATTGTCGATGCGCTCTCCCACTCCCGCTTTTGGTCGAAGATGGCCATCTTTGTCGTCGAGGATGACGCGCAGGATGGAGTCGATCACGTCGATGGTCACCGGACCGTCGCGCTGGCCATCAGTCCTTATATTCGGCGCGGCAGTGTCGACTCCACCTTCTATTCCCATCCCAGCATCCTCAAAACCATGGAGCTGATGCTCGGTCTTCCCACCCTCTCCCTCTTCGATCTGATTGCCCACGAGATGCGGGTCAGTTTTGTTGATCAGCCGGA
>JBMUAP010000080.1:0-9629 GCA_049454155.1 Blastocatellia bacterium | reverse complement strand
CGCGCCATGGGGGCCGAGTGGAAGGGGGGGACGCACGGCATGGTCATCCGTCAGGAGGGGAAAGAGGAGTTTCTCTACCTGACCAATCTGGCCCGGAGTGAGTTTGCCAAGCTGACCTTGGAGGGGCGTGTCGTGTGGGTCAAGGGCTATCCCACCGCGTCGGAGATCTACACCGCCCCGACCGAGTTCAAGCCGACCGGCATCGCCTTCGCACCCGACGGGGCCTTCTACGTCACCGATGGGTACGGGAAGAACTACATCCATCAGTACACGGCTGGCGGAGAGTATGTGCGTTCCTGGGGGGGGAAGGGAAAAGAGGACGGCAAGTTCAATACGCCCCACGCCATCCTCGTCGACACGCGGGGCAAGAGCCCGCTCGTTCTGGTGACAGACCGGGCGAATCATCGTCTGCAGTGGTTTACGCTTGACGGGAAGCATCACCAGACCCTCGACGGGAGTGCAGATGATCTGCTGCGCCTGCCGGCGACCCTCGCGCAACGCGGCAGTGACTTGGTGATTGGCGACTTGGCTGGCCGCTTGACGATCCTCAATGGAAAGAATGAGCTGATCACCCACCTCGGGGACAACCTCGATCCCAAGAAGCGGGCGACCAATCGACTGCCCGAGACCGAGTGGCTCGACGGGCAGTTCATTGCTCCCCACGGGGTCTGTTGGGATCGCGATGGGAACCTCTATGTCGAGGAGTGGATGGCGATCGGCCGGATCGTCAAACTGCGTCGGGTCGCCTGATCCGTCGCCCCTCTCGCTCCCATAGATTCACGAGCTCCGATCGTCCGGCCCTTCGCCTTCGCGCTGTCATTGGAAGGGCCGGACGTCTTCTATTCGCTCGGTGCAGGTTTACCCTTGGCGCGCAAAGGAGGGTCCGTCCTGATGGCTGAATCATTAGAACCGGGGTTCAAAGCGAACCTCAAGTACGACCTCCCAGCCGGGTTGGTCGTCTTTCTCGTCGCCTTGCCGCTCTGTCTGGGCATTGCGCTGGCCTCCGGGGCGCCGCTCTTCTCGGGGTTGATCGCCGGAATCATCGGGGGGACGGTGATTGCCCTCTTCTCGGGATCGGATGTCAGCGTCAGTGGGCCCGCCGCCGGGCTGGCGGTGATCGTTGCGACGGCGATCGAGAACCTCGGGTCCTTTCGCATCTTTCTCTTGGCAGTGGCGATCTCAGGCTTAATCCAGATTCTGATCGGATTTCTTCGTGCCGGTGTCCTCGGGAACTATGTGCCGAACGCGGTGATCAAGGGCATGCTCGCGGCGATCGGCATCGTCATCATCCTCAAGCAGATCCCACACGCCCTTGGCCGTGACGACGACTTTGAGGGAGATTTTGATTTCTTTCTGACCAGTCAGGGGGAGAGCAACACCCTTCTCGACATTGTCAAGGCGATCTACAGTGCCGATGGGACAGCGGTTCTGATCAGTCTCCTCTCGCTGGGCCTGCTGCTGGTCTGGGAACGGCCGTGGTTGCAACGGTTCCGTCTTTTCCGGCTGGTGCCCGCCCCCCTCTTGGTCGTCTTTTTGGGGATCGGCGTCAATGAGTTCTGCCGGGTCGTGTTGGGAAGCCACTATCTGACGGCAGAGGATGGCCATATGGTCAGTCTTCCAGTCGCCGCCAGCTTGGGGGAGTTCTTCGGGCAGTTCACGACACCGGACTGGACGGCGTGGAATAATCGGCAGGTCTATGTGACAGCCATGACGATCGCTGTCATTGGGAGCATCGAGACCCTTCTCTCGATCGAAGCATCGGACAAGCTCGATCCCTTTCGTCGGATCTCCTCGACCAACCGCGAGTTGAAGGCGCAAGGGCTCGGCAATCTGCTCTCTGGCCTGCTCGGAGGACTGCCGATCACCTCGGTCATCGTCCGCAGTTCCGCCAATGTCTATGCCGGAGCCCGGACGCGCCTCTCAGCGATCGTCCACGGTGTTCTTCTCTTCGTCTGCGTACTGCTCATTCCGCAGTGGCTCAACAAGATTCCGCTCGCCTGCCTCGCGGCGATCCTCCTTGTGATTGGCTACAAACTGACCAAGGTCAGCTTGTATATGAAGATGTACAAGTCGGGGGTCGATCAGTTTCTCCCCTTCCTGGTGACCGTCCTGGCGATTGTCTTTACGGATCTACTGACTGGAATTGTCATTGGCCTGATTGTCGGTTTCTTCTTTGTCATCCGGACCAATCACCATTCATCGATCACCATGGTCAACCAGGACAACTACTATATGCTCCGCTTCAACAAGGATGTCTCCTTCGTCAACAAGAATGAACTGAAGGAGAAGTTGATGATGATTCCTTCCCATTCGACCTTGATCATCGATGGAACCCGGTCCATCTTCATCGACAGCGACATTTACGATGTGATTGTCGATTTTCAGGAGAACGCCAAGTTCCGGGAGATCCAGGTCGAACTGAAGCATTTTCACTCCAAGGCACAAAATTACCGGAAACGGGGAGGGCTCGATGGAAGACTACAAAAAGCTGTTGCTCGCCAATAAGGCGTTTGTCAAGGATCGAACCGACGTTCGTCCGGACTATTTCGAGAGGATGGCGGAAGACCAGAAGCCGGAGTACCTCTGGATTGGCTGTTCCGACAGTCGGGTACCGGCGGAGCAGTTGACCGGGATGGAGCCCGGCGAACTCTTCGTCCACCGGAATATCGCCAACCAGGTGATCCACACCGACTTCAATATGTTGAGCGTCGTGCAGTATGCGGTCGATGTTCTCAAGGTGAAGCACATCATTGTCTGCGGTCATTACAGTTGTGGCGGAGTGACAGCGGCGTTGACCCACAAGAATCTGGGGCTGATCAACAAGTGGCTGCGCAACGTCAAGGATGTCTACCGCATCCATCGTCGCGAATTGGAAGCGATCAATGACAACAATACCCGTCTGCGGCGAATGGTCGAACTGAATGTCGAAGAGCAGGTTTGGAAACTGGCGGAGACCACCTTTGTCCAGCAAGCCTGGAAGCGGGAGCAGCGTCCCTATTTGCATGGGTGGGTCTATGACCTGCAAACTGGATACATCAACGATCTCTTCATGCTCTCCCCCGGAGCGAAGATCGATGACATCTATCAGTTTGAGTTCGAGGATGACTAAACCTGAAGAGGAAGAAAACAGTTTCGACCGGGCACTGAGCGGAGCGAGTCAGGGTCGAGAGGGCCAGGGGAGCTGCGCCCGCAAACAATCAAGACGAAAGATCAGGAGAGAAACCATGCAGCGGCGAACGATCGAGAGCGTGTGGGGGTGGGGGTTGGTATTGGTGCTTTTTGGAGCGGCGATCCACCCGGTGCGGGGGCAGGAGCGGGAGCCATCGTCGGGCGGGGCAAAAGGGATGGAGGCGGCAACGTTCCAGGGCTTGCGCCTGCGTTCGATCGGGCCGGCGGTGACGGGTGGGCGCGGGGTCGACTTTGCGGTCGATCCGACCAACGGGGCACGCTATTTTGTCGCCGTCGCTTGGGGGGGCGTCTGGAAGACGGTCAACGCCGGGACGACCTGGACGCCGGTCTTCGATACCTATGGATCCTACTCGATTGGAGCCCTCGCGCTGGACCCGCGCAATCCGGCGATTCTTTGGGTCGGAACGGGCGAGCTCAACAGTCAGCGGAGCGTCGGCTACGGGGACGGTCTCTACAAGTCGGAGGACGGGGGGCGCAGTTTCCGTCGGGTGGGATTGGAGAAGTCGGAGCACATCGCACGGATCGTCATCGACCCCCGCAACTCCCAGGTCGTCTATGTTGCCGCGCAGGGGCCGCTCTGGAGCGCCGGGGGCGAGCGCGGGCTCTACAAGACGACGGATGGCGGCAAGACGTGGAGCCAAGTGCTGCGCATCAGCGATGACACCGGCGTCACCGAGGTGGTGCTCGATCCGTCGAATCCCGACACGCTCTACGCTGCGGCCTGGCAGCGGCGCCGCCACGTCTGGACGCTGATCAATGGCGGGCCGGAATCGGCGGTCTACAAGTCGACCGATGGTGGTCAGAATTGGACCAAGCTGCGCGGCGGGTTGCCGGCAGTGCTGGGACGTGTCGGATTGGCCGTCTCCCCGGTCGATCCACGAGTCGTCTATGCCACGGTCGAGGCGGCAGAGACAGGCAGCGGGATCTACCGCTCCCTCGATCGGGGAGCGACCTGGGAGCGGATGAACCCGCGGATTGCCCAGGCGATGTACTATGGGCAGATCCTCTGCGATCCAAAGGATGTCGATCGGATCTACCTGCCGGATGTCGTCTTTCAAGTCTCCGACGATGCCGGTCGGACACTCAAGCCCCTCGGAGAGAAGAACAAGCACGTCGACAACCACACGATCTGGATCGATCCACGCCACCCCGACTACTACCTCGTTGGCAGCGATGGTGGGATCTACGAAAGCTTCGACCGGGGAGCCAACTGGCATTTCAAATCCAACATGCCCATCGCCCAGTTTTACGATGTGACGGTCGATCAGTCCGCCCCGTTCTACCAAGTTTGCGGGGGAACTCAGGACAACTACACGTGGTGTGGACCGTCGCGCACGACCAGTCAGAGCGGGATCACCAACGCCGACTGGTATGTGGTCAACGGCGGGGATGGCTTTCACGCCCGAGTCGATCCGGTCGATCCGAACATCGTCTACGCGACCTCGCAGTACGGAGGCTTGGTCCGCTTCGACCGGCGCACGGGCGAGCGGATCGGCCTGCAACCGAAGGAGGGGAAGGGGGAGCCACCCCTTCGCTGGAACTGGGACTCGCCACTTCTCATCAGTCCGCACGCCCCGGCGCGTCTCTACTTCGCCGCCAATCGCCTCTTCCGGAGCGATGATCGCGGCGACAGCTGGCGGGCCATCTCCCCCGACTTGACCCGTCAGATCGATCGGGACTCCCTGCCGGTGATGGGGCGGATCTGGGGACCGGAGGCGATCGCCAAGCATCAATCGACCTCGTTCTACGGCAACATCGTCGCCTTGGCCGAGTCCCCGCGCCGCGAGGGGCTGCTCTACGTCGGCACGGATGACGGACTGATTCAGGTGACCGAGGATGGTGGGCGGACTTGGCGCAAGACGGAGTCACTCCCCGGCGTTCCTGAGCGGACCTACGTTGCCCGGATCCTCGCCTCGGCGCATGACCCGGCCGTCGCCTACGCCGTGCTCAACAACCACAAGAATGGAGACTTTGCGCCCTACCTGTTGAAGACGATTGACACCGGGCGAAGCTGGCAGTCGATCGCCGGCAACCTCCCCGGTCATCACCCGCTCTGGGCGATTGCCGAAGACCACGTCCGGCGCGACCTCCTCTTCGTTGGGACGGAGTTTGGGCTCTTTGTGACCCTCGATGGGGGAGGGAAGTGGACGGCACTCAAGGGCGGGCTCCCGACGATCGCTGTACGCGACTTGGCCATCCAGAAGCGCGAGAACGACCTCGTCGTCGGCACCTTCGGTCGGGGCATCTACATCCTCGACAACTACGCCCCACTGCGGGAGGTCGATGCCGCTCTGCTCGATCGGGAGGGGCATCTCTTCGCTCCCCGTCCCTCGCTGCTCCACGTCGAGAGTACTCCCTACGGCGGAAGGGGCAAGGCGTTCCAGGGGGAGTCGTTCTACACGGCTGACAATCCGCCCTTTGGCGCAACGCTCACCTACTACCTCAAGGAGAAACTGCCGACACGTCGGGAGCGCCGGTTGGAGGCCGAGCGCAAGCTGCGCCAGACAGATCCGGAGGGCAAGGGCTACCAGTATCCCTCTGCGGAGGCCCTCGCCGCTGAAGCGAAGGAGGAGCCCCCACAGGTGGAGCTGACGATCCGGGATGCCGCCGGGCAGGTCGTCCGACGCCTGTCGGGAGCCACGACGGCGGGCCTGCAACGGGTCACCTGGGATCTGCGCTACCCCGCTCCGCAGCTGGCCCCTCCGCGGCCTCCTGGCGACGATGTCCTCGCCGAACTCTACGGTCCTCCCCGCTCGGGCCATCTGGTGATGCCGGGCCGCTACACCGTCTCCCTGGCACGGCGAGTCGATGGCGTCTGGACCAGTCTGGGGTCCCCCCAACCGCTCGAGGTCGTCACGGAGGGGAGCCTTGCCCTCGCTGCGGCCGACCGGGAGACGCTCTTCGCCTTCCAGCAGAAGGCGGCGTCCCTGCAACGGGCCGTCAGCGGAGCGGTCGCTCTCGCCAACGAGACGAAGGCGCAACTCGCCAACGCCCGGCGCGCTCTCCAGGAGACTCCGGCCCAGACCGAGCGGCTCCTGGCCGAGGTCCTCGCTCTCGATCAGCGACTCCAGGTCATTTTGCGCTCGCTCAGTGGCGATCGTGCGCTCGCCGCCCGCTATGAGAACGCGCCGCCCTCGATCACCTCACGCGTCGGGACTGTTGCCGCGGCGACCCGCCAGGCCAATGCCGTACCTACCCAAACCCAGCGCGTGCAGTACGAGATCGTTGCCGAGGAGTTCTCGGCCGTTCTTGTGCAATTGAAGCAGTTGGTCGAAGGCGATCTCGAGCGACTCCGCCGCGGGCTCGAATCGGTCGGTGCTCCCTGGACGAGCGGCCGGGTACCCAAATGGGTTCCCTGATGGGTAATGCTGGCTCTCCCTGCCCGACAGCCCTCTCAGGCTTTCGGCAGGGAGAGTTGGAAGCTCGCGCCCTGCCCACTCTTCGAGTCGACGTGGATCTGGCCATTGTGGAGCTGCACGGCACGGAAGACTTGCGCCAGTCCGATCCCGCTCCCCTTGGGCTTGGTGGTGTAGTAGAGGTTGAAGATCTTCTCGCGGGCTTCCGGTGAGATGCCTGGTCCTTGGTCCGAGACGGTGATGCGGACGTGCCCGTTCTCCCGTTCCGTGCGGACGCGTAACTGCCCCCCATCCGGCATCGCTTGACAGCCATTGATGACGATATTGAGCAGCGCCTGTTTGAGCAGATCGCTGTCTCCCTTGATCTGCAACGGACCCTCTCCATACTCCTCGACGATGTCGATCCCTTTGGCCCGCGCGTCGGCCGCGAGCAGCACTACTTCGCGCACCAGCGCATTGGCGTCCAGCTCCATCGGTTTCAACTCGACCGGACGGGTAAAGTCGAGGAAGGTCTGCACGACCCGGGTCAGTCGCATCACTTCCGTCGTCAAGATCTCGATGTGGGAGTTGGGATCCTGGCCAGCCTCCAGTTTGGCCTTGAGCAGTTCCAGGTGAAGCACCATCGCGTGGAGTGGGTTCTTCACCTCGTGGGCCACCCCGGCGGTGATGCGGTTGAGTGCCCCCAGCTTCGTCGCAAAGTCGAGCTGTGTCTCAAGTTGCTGGAGGGTTGCAAAATCACGCAGCGTGACGAGTGCCCCCGCCGCTTTTCCCCGCTCCTCGAAGAGCTGCCAGGAGATGTGGACAGGCTGGGGCCCCTCTTCTCCAGGGACAGGGAGCGCGACGACCTGCTTGATCGACTGGCAGCGTTGAAAGGCTTCCCGAGTCAGACGGACCAGCGGATGCGCTGCGGGGAACGAGTCGGCCAGGGGCCGGCCGCGCAGCTGCCCCGCCTCCCTGCCCAGCAACCGTTCCGCCTCTGGACTTGCCAACAGCACCCGCTGCTCCCGATCGAGCAGCAGAATGCGCTCGCTCAGGTTTCGTACGACCAGTTGCATCTGGTCGCGGATCGTTTCCACCTCCGACCGGTTGCCGGCAAAACGGCGCCCCAGCTCCTGTAGACGCTGGGTCAGCGACTGCATGTCGCCCGCCTCCCCCTTGCTCCCCCCGTGCATCGCACTCGCTACTTCGAGCTGCTCGATACTCTGCATCACCTCCCGCAGGGGCCAGAGGACGAGGTTGGAGGAGAGCATTGCTACCAGGAGGGCAAGCAAGATCATGATCAGGCTGAAGAGAAGGCTCAATTGCAGGGTGGGGGAGAGCTGTTGCCGGATCGACTCTGTCGAAACCCCCGCGACGACTTGCGCATAAGGAGATCCTCCCAAGGACAGGGGGATCCCAATCTCATACACAGCATCCGACTGGAAGATCTGCCAAAGTTGCGTAGTCCAGGAAGCCCCGACCAGCCGGGAATAGGAGCGGATTCTTGGTGGGGAGGCACCCGGCGACTTGAACAGGGGAAGACGGGACTCATCCCGCGGCCCGGCAGGAAAGACCCCCCGCGGGTCCGACTGGACGATGACCTCTCCATCGAGCAACACGATCGCACTGTAGACGACTTCTGATTTGCCGTCCGTGCTCGATTGGATCAGGGAGCGAACCGTCTCATCTAATCCGATCGCTGCCTTCGGATCTTCGAGCGGCCGGTTGAAGATCGCTCGTTGCGAGAGTTGAAAGAGCTGCTCGAGCAGGAGCGACTCGATCAAACTCCCTCTGGATCGCAGCTCCGTCTGAAGTGATCTGGTGGTATTGAAGAGCAGCAGGACCCCTGTCACCAGAATGATCAAGCACAACAGTACTGCTAGATGACGTGTCCGGACGCTCGGTTCCCATCGCATGGTCTATGTCGGCTCCTCGAAATCAATGCTCTCCTCTCTCACAGGGGCGTTCAACCCCCTAACCAAAATGGAGAAAGGACCTCTCGCCAACAAAGAGAGACGAGGGGAGATGTGAGCGGCGTCTTCCCACGAGAGACACCTCAACCTCAGAGTCATCATTGGATCTACACCTGCCGGATTCGGTGAAGCGATCGATCCGCTCAAGGGGCAGTTCGGAAGAGGAGGAAGATTGTTTGTCAGGGGCATCGTCTGTCGGGGATGGCAGCCAGAGAGGGATCGGAACGGTTTCACGGAGCGGTTCGGCAAGGAACCCCCATCTCGATCTGTCTGCTTGGCAATTCTCTCCCCGATCGTTGATCGTCACCCAGGATCCAAGGGTCTTGGGCTGATTTGAATGAGCTCTGACTTGGCTGGAACGGCAAGGAATCCCGCGGGCATCGGCTGCGGGGAACATTCTCGAACCAGTTCAGGCTTGAAGGGCCGGATGGAATTGTCACGGCCCAATGTTCCCGGGGACCACTTCCACGGGAACAGCGTTGTGAAAGAGCAGCGTTATCGGCTAGTGCGCGGACAACTGGATAGCCTGCGTTTGATCGGCCAGAACTCAAACGATCACAGAAGCTACCCGAATTTTCACTCGAATGCAAGGAATTGATCAGTGGGCGTCCCTCCCCCCCGCCAAAGAAAATTGTCGAGCAGTTCTTCAAGACGCTTGCCGCTGGCGAGGTTTTGGATATAATGCAGGCGTCTCGATATTCATCTTGATGTTCACTTGGTTCTCATTCGATTCTCATTCGATATCAGTTGCTCAAAAAGTCAAATAGCGCAGACAACCGCAAGTAGCTTCTATTGGGGGCCATTCGCTCCCAGAAAGATGTCCTGAAAGAATTGGACAGTCTGGTTATCTTGCCGCCTATTGCAACGACAGCTCGGAAGAGACTGGTCGGCCGGTGCCTCCGGTCAGAACGACGGACCCAACGACGGACCAACTAGAATAAAGAATAGAAGTAAGACCACGACAACGAATCGTGGCCGAGGGCATACGGTTGCGGACCTTCTGCGACCGTATGCCAGGCAAGCTCTGTTTCGGATTTGAAATACCGCCCAAGTTGACCAACAACCTGCCCTTTGGACGGAGGCGGACCGCGTTCTGTGCTGACCTCGTCTGGATGGATGGGGGATGGTGGGG
>JBMUAP010000079.1:0-9664 GCA_049454155.1 Blastocatellia bacterium | reverse complement strand
GCGCCATTGTGCATGACCACCATCCCCTTCCGGATCTGTGTCGCCTGAATCCCCATCTTGTACTCTCCTGATGTTGGTGATGGCCGGCCTGCTCTTGATAACCAGAGGAAAAGCAACCAGCGGAAAAAAGAGTCAATAGTACCTGCTGGCGCCATTATGGGTCAAGATCAGCCTCCGGCCTGTACCTGAAATCAAGAGGGGATTGACCAGCCCGGGGCGTTTGGGCTAGTATCCCCCCCGAAGCGGGATTTCTGCTACGTTAGTGATTGTTGGCACTTCAATTTGAGCCAATTCATTTGAAAGGGAGACCGATGCATCAATCCGTTGGCCAGCATGCTCGTCAGAGTACGAGATCACGTGCCACGGTGCTTTAAGGTCACCCACCTGTCAAGGGCAGGTTCAAATGAAGCCACGACACGGCGATGTGGAAATCCCTCTTTCTTCCGTCCGGCTCCATTCCCCGACCGCTCTCCCCATCCGATCTTGTCCCGCCCGGTTTGATCGGCGATGAAGCCCCTTGCGACAGGCTGAAGACCGGAAGCCGACGGCGCGCGGCGGGAAGCCTGCGACGACCAAGCCTTGAGAAGGGCGCGAATAGAAGGAATGGCGGGGATCCGACGGGTCCAAGAAAGAGTAGGAAGAGGGAGGCTCAGGGATGCTGAGAGTTCTGCTGACAGGGGACACCATGGGGCGCCCTGGTCGAATCGTGCTCGAGGAGCGACTGGGGGATCTGCGCCGGGAGCGGGAGATCGACCTGGTGGTGGCCAATGTCGAGAACGCCGCCGCCGGGTTTTCGATCACGCCGCGGATCGCGGAGGACCTCTTCGCCGCGGGGGTCGATGTCATGACCTCTGGCAACCACATCTTCGACAAGAAAGAGGTTCTCGACTACATCGTCCGGGAACCGCGGCTGTTGCGGCCCGCCAACTACGCGCCAGGAGTCCCGGGCCGAGGGCGATGGACAGGGCGGGTGCGTGGCGTGCCAGTGACGGTCCTCAACCTGCAGGGGCGCGTCTTCATGCCACCGTGTGACGATCCCTTCCGCTGCGCAGAGGCGCAGATCTCCTCGCTCGACGCGGGCCACCGGGTCATTCTCGTCGACATCCACGCCGAGACGACCTCGGAAAAGATGGCGCTCGCTCGCTATCTCGATGGCCGGGTCTCCGCCGTCGTCGGAACCCACACCCACGTGCAGACAGCGGATGAACAGATCCTGCCCGGGGGGACGGCCTACCTGACTGATCTGGGCATGACTGGGCCCCACGATGGGGTGATCGGCATGCGCACCGAAATGGTGCTGGAACGGTTTCACCGGGGCCTTCCCGGCAAGTTCGAGCCCTCGACAGGCGCGATCCGACTGAATGGGTTGATCGTCGACATCGATGAAACGACGGGTCTCGCGCTACACGTCGAGCGCGTCAGCTTGGCCCACTGAGTCTTCCCTGCCCCGCCCTCCCCGGAGCTTTCCTGGAAACTGGCGCAGAGCCGGAACAATGACATTCTGACAACTCGACGGAGGAATCGGCCGTGAGCGAGCAGGCCAACGTGGTGGTGATCGGAGGAGGCATCGTCGGACTGGCCATCGCCGCCGAACTCGCCCTTGATCACCAAGACGTATTTTTGCTGGAAGCGCTCCCCCGTCTCGGGCTGGGCACTTCGACGCGGAACAGCGGGGTCATCCACGCGGGAATGTACTATCCGACGGGCAGCCTCAAGGCGCAGCACTGTCTTCGTGGCGCGGAGATGCTCTACGCGTTCTGCGCTGCCCACCACGTCCCCCATCGGCGGGCCGGGAAGCTGATCGTCGCCTCGACGGAGGAGGAGATCCCCCGGATCGAGGCTCTCTGGGCCCAAGGGGAGCGCAATGGGGTCGCCGAGTTGCGCTTGCTGGACAGGAACGGGATGCGGGCCATCGAGCCGCACGTCGCGGGAGTGGCCGCGCTCCACTCTCCGCGAACCGGGATCCTCGAGCCGGAGGAGCTGGTGCGCGCCCTCGCACGACTCGCCCAGGAGCGTGGGGCCTCCCTCCTGACCCACACCCCTGTCGTGGCAATCGAAGCTGGGCCCAAGGGGCTCTCCCTCCGAACTCCGCGGGAAGAGGTCGAGGCACGGGTCATCATCAATGCCGCGGGGCTCTATGCCGATGAGGTCGCCGGGATGGTCGGCCGGCGGACCCACCCAATCTATCCCTGTCGGGGCGAGTATGCGGAGGTTCTTCCTCCCCGACGAGACCTCGTCCGGGGACTGGTCTATCCTGTCCCAGATCCGACAGGTCACGGGCTCGGTGTGCATTTGACCCGAACCCTCGATGGGCGGCTCCTCCTCGGCCCCAACGCGCGCTATGTCGACCGGAAAGACGCCTACGAAGGGGACCTGGCCCCGCTCGCCAGCTTCTACGAAGCGGCCGTTCAGCTCCTGCCAGACCTTCGCCCGGAGGACCTGCGCCCCGGCTACAGCGGGATCCGCGCCAAACTGATCCCTGCCAACGGCCCGACCTTCGCGGACTTCGTGGTGACGCACGACCCGCAGTGGCCGTCGATCATTCACTTGCTGGGAATCGAATCGCCCGGGCTGACGTCGGCACTCTCCCTCGCCAAGACCGTCGGCGAGATGGTCAGGGAAGTCTGAAACCGATCGTCCTGCACTCCCTCAAGGACTGATCAGTCGCTCTTTTTTTGACTGGAGATACCGGCTGAGGAGGAAGACGAGGACGATGGTCATCACCAATCCAAGACCAATCCGCGGATAATGCTGGCGAAAAACATCGGCTGCCCGTTCGCCATACCGCACCGCCATCCATCCTTCGAGGGAGTACCGAACCGTCCGCCCGATGGCCAGCGCCAAGAGAAAGCGCCAGACATTCATCCGGAAGACCCCGGCGGTGATCAAAAAGATTTTGAGGGGAAAGGGAGGGGGAAGGAGTGCTCCAACCAGCACCGACCAAAGGTCATAGCGGTCGAGCAGACGGGAGACCTTCGCGATCCGCTCGGGGTCGAACCGCCGGAGCGCCGCCTCTCCTGTCTTCTTGCCGAAGTAGTAAGGAATGAGACAACCCAGTGTCGACCCGATCACCGCGGCGGCCACATAGAGCGGCATCAGACGGTGATTGAGATGGGAGAGGGTCATGACCACTGCGTCCGGCCCTCCGGGCAGCGGGAGCA
This sequence comes from Blastocatellia bacterium, assembly GCA_049454155.1. Lineage (GTDB taxonomy): Bacteria > Acidobacteriota > Blastocatellia > RBC074 > RBC074 > CAIOZW01. Next base: position 6,503 of record JBMUAP010000079.1, on the reverse strand, counting down.
TCCCGGCATCCAGAAAGGCGATCAGCAGGACTCCGAACGCTCCCAACCCAAACAGACCTGCCTGCAGCGTCTTGAGCGCCCCGCCGATGCCAGCCAAGAGAGGATTCTTCATCGATCCATTCATCCAAAGAAGTCAATCAATTCCAGGAAGCGTCAATCCGAATAGGAGACGGCCGTGACCTCTTTCGGGGAACTGCCGCGCAGGCGGATCACCACCCAACGTGCCAACAGAATGAGGCCGGCGATGCAGAGAATCGCTGCCAGGACTTCCAGGAGATGGCTGGCCAGCCAATCGATCATCTTCAAAACCTCCCGGCGAAAGAAGAAGGCCAACACCCCCCAAAAATAGTACCGCACCATTCGGGCAATCAGAATGACGACGGCAAACCGACCCGCAGGGTACCCAAGAACCCCTGCAGTCGCAACAAAAATCTTGAAGGGCATCGGAGGGGGCAACAGGGCGGGAATGAGCAACGCGACCAGCCCCCAACGACGATAGAGCGACTTGACCCGATCAAGCTGGCGCGGGTGGAAGCGGCGAGAGACAAATCGCTCCCCCCGCTGGGCAATATGATAAAGTGCCAAGCACCCAATCACCGAGCCAACCGCTGGGAAGAGCGGGAAGTACCACACTTCATGCGGCCGATTAGCCACCCGAGCGACCGTGATGTAGTCATTGACTTCCGGGAGGGAGAGCAACGACGAATCGAGCGCCCCGATCAGGACCATCAGCGGCCCCGCCAGCGAAACCGGAACCAGCACCACCTGTCGAGAGATCTCCAGAAACCAATCCAGAAAACCGTCCAACATCTTGATCCTCTTATAATTCTTTCGATCCGTTCATCAAGTCATTCGCTTCCGGACAGATCCTCTCAGTAGAGTCACGGAGATGCCCGAGAACGAGTGGGCGTGACGAAAGTGAGGATCGTGGCCAGTAATGAATCCCTCTCCCCCTGCTGGCCCCTCTCTGTCACTCCGTGCCTCGGTGAGAACCCAAAAAGAGGGAACAAGACGGTGGACCGGGATGGGGCCGCGCTCTTCCTGGTTCCGTTCTTCTCGCGGCTACAATCGGCGCAAAAAACTCTTTCCCGGCAGCTGGATGATTCTATCTTTCATTTCAAGGGCAAGCAATACGGACATCATGACGGACGGGGTCAGTCCAGTCGACAGCAGCAGTTGATCGATGTGCGCAGGAGCATCGGGTGTCAACAGGCCAAGGACAAGCCCCTCCTCCTCCGTCAGCAGCAGCGGCTCGATGGCACGCTGGGGGTCAGTCGCGGCGTGGGCGCCCGCCACGGCGACCTGCGGCAAGAGGAGTGGGTCGTGCATCGCGCGTGGCACCTCATCCAGCACGTCCCGCCCACACTGGATCAACTTCGCGCCGTCTTTGATGAGGTAATTGGGTCCAAACGATGTCTGCGAGGTGATATTGCCAGGGACGGCAAAGACGTCCCGTCCCTGCTCATAGGCCAACCGGGCAGTAATGAGAGAGCCACTGTGTTCGGCCGCCTCGACGATCAGGACACCAAAACTGAGCCCACTGAGGATGCGATTCCGGTAGGGAAAGTTCTGCGGCAGCGGTGGGGTCCCGAGGGGAAACTCCGAGAGGAGCGCGCCAGAGGCCGCGAGGATCTCCTCGGCCAGTTTCTGGTGCTCCGGCGGATAGGTCGTTTCGAGCCCTGTTCCGACGACGGCAATCGTCCGCCCAGCAGCTTCCAAGGCTCCACGATGGGCCGCCGCGTCGATGCCACGGGCAAGGCCCGAGACGATCGTCAGTCGGCTGGCCGCCAGCTCCCTCGCCAGGCTCTGCGCGGCATTGATGCCATAACTCGAAGAGCGGCGCGACCCGACTACCGCCAGACAGGGTTGGCGCAACGACTCCCGCCAAGCCCCGCGCAGATAGAGGACGATCGGCGGATCGTGAATCTCCCGGAGGAGTGCGGGATAGTCTTCATCGGCCAGGACCACCAGGTCGATGCCGAGCGGCTCCAGACGCTCGACCTCGGCGTTGGCCTTGGCCAGCGTCTCTCCCCCTTTCAGCTCCTGGATGGTCTCCCCCTTGAGGCCAGCGGCCTCGAGCTGCTGCCGCGAGGCGGTCAAGATGTCCGCTGGGGTTCCAAAACGATCGAGCAGCTGATTGGCCAACCGGGGGCCGATTCCCCGGACCATGTTCAGCGCGACCCAGTCGACCAGATTCGTCCGCATGGTGGTACCTCCTAATGGCTCTTTGATGGCAGCCATTATAGGCCGAACGCGCCGCTGTCACTATCCCGTGCGCCCCCTTTTGGCAAAAAAGACCGCGACAAGATGAAAATTTTTCTGGAAGAAACGACGGGGAATGAACTGGTCAAGGGGGAGAGAACTTCAGGAAAAAGAGACTTTTGATTGAGTGAGCAAGAGTTGTTGGGGAAATTCGGGAAGATATCGCCAGCATTTATTTCCAGTTCGCGGGAAGGCGCTGGAGGGAGGGGGAAGGATCGAAAGGGTCGATTGCTCACTGGGTACAATCGACCCTCTTCGTACCAAAGATCGAACCAGACGGTAGTCGATCGCCAAAATCGGCTCTCGCTACGGAATGTCGGGCATCGGTAGATCTTACCGACACTCTAAGTAAACATCGAACCGGCCCGGAATTCCAGTCTTTTTGGGCGATCACTCAATTTTTTTGGTCCCGAATGGTGGATCGAACTGAGCAATGGGGGGCCCGACCCATTTCGATCGGCCCCCGGAAGGCCTGCGCTAGCCGCGATTGATCAGGCTGGCGACAAATCCCGCCCCAAAACCGTTGTCGATGTTGACGACGGTCACATTGGATGAGCAAGAATTGAGCATTCCGAGCAGAGCGGCAATGCCGTGGAGACTGGCGCCATAGCCGATGCTGGTCGGGACGGCGATGACGGGCACCCGGACCAGTCCGCCGACCACAGAAGGGAGGGCGCCTTCCATGCCGGCCACGCAGACGATGACCCGGGCCGATTCAAGAAGTTGGCGACGGCTGAGAATCCGGTGAATCCCAGCGACACCGACATCGAAGAGGCGTTCAAGGCGATTGCCCATCAGCTCGATGGTCAATGCCGCCTCATCGGCCACCGGAATATCGGACGTTCCCGCGGTGACCACCGCAATCAGGCCGTGGCCGTGGATGGTCAGATCGCGTTGAACAGAGATGGCGTGACAGCTTTCGTGGAAGACGGCCTCGGGGGCGAGTTCCCGGACGCGGTCGAAGGCCGCGGGGGTAGTCCTGGTCACCAGGAGATTGCCGGACCGTTCGAGCAGTCGCGCAGCGATTCCGGCGACTTGGTCCGGGGTCTTGCCCTGCCCAAAGATGACCTCTGGAAACCCTTGCCGGATGGCGCGGTGATGGTCGACGTGGGGGTAGCCAAGGTCTTCAAACGGGAGGTGGCGCAGCCGCGCCATGGTCTGTTCCAGGTCGAGCTGCCCCTCGCGATACTCTGTCAGAAGTGTTGCCAATCGTTTTTCATCCATCTGGACTCCCTTCGTGTTCTTGCTTCTCCTGCCGCATCTTCAGGTCTTTTCTGTTCGAATGGGTCTCGACCTTCGCCGGAACACCAGGAATCTTGAGTGATTCGTGACAGATTCGCGACTGCGGGGAGGTATTCCTTTTTGGTTCAGAAGGTAACCCGCCGACACCCTCCCGCCGTTGCGGGATGGGCCGCGGGATTTTACCTTGTTCGGGGCGTTGCTTGACAAGCTTTTCCGGTGACTTTTATAGTCACGAGTTGCTCATCCTCCATCGGTCTCGCCAAGAGAGGCGTTCCCGGTGAAAGATGAGGTACGGTTCCGAAAGGTTCAAGAGGACAGGGCAGGCCCTGTCGGCAGGAATGAACTGTGTTCCAGACAAAACGCATCACGATTGGCGTCACGGGAGCGAGCGGGGCCATCTACGCGCAGCGGTTGCTCGATCGCTTGGCGAGCAACGATGCCGTCGAGCGGATCGAGCTGGTGATGACCCAGGCCGGGATTCGTGTCGTCAATGAAGAGCTGGGAATCAATGTGGCGGGATCGGACCGCCGGGTGGTGGCCTCGCTCCTTGGCCGGGACGTCGAGAAGGTCATCGTTCATTCGGCCAATGACATTGGGGCGTCGATCGCGAGTGGATCCCACCTCAGCGACGCCATGGTCATCCTCCCCTGCAGCATGGGGTCGCTGGCGGCGATCGCGCACGGGGTGACCCGGGATCTCGTTCATCGTGCCGCCGATGTCGTCATCAAGGAGAATCGGCTGCTGATCATCGTGCCGCGGGAGACGCCACTCAACGCGATCCACCTGGAGAACATGCTCAAGCTGGCGCGGATGGGGGTCCGCATCATCCCAGCGATGCCAAGTTTCTACCATTTTCCAAAGAGTATCGACGACTTGATCGAGCACTTCACCCACCGTCTGCTCGATCACCTGGGACTGCCGCACGAACAGGAGACGCGCTGGGAGGGTAGTCGTCCCGCCAAGGCACGGAGGTAAGCCGCTCGCGATGTGGAAGAGATTGTGGATCACGCTGGAGATGATCAAATTTGAGCACACGCTCTTCGCACTTCCGTTCGCGTTGCTCGGAGCAGTCTTGGCCGCGCGCGGATGGCCGAGTGGATCGACCATCGGGTGGATTCTCTTGGCGATGGTCGGAGCCCGCTCGGCAGCGATGGCCTTCAACCGCCTGGTCGACCGGCAGTTCGACGCACAGAACCCACGGACCCGGACACGGGCGATTCCCGCTGGCCTTCTTGGGCCCCAGTTCGTGGTGATCTTCATCGTGGTCTCCGCCCTTCTCTTCTTCTTTGCCGCGGCGATGCTCAACGACCTGACGCTCTGGCTCTCTCCAATCGCTCTTGGCTCGGTCTTGGGCTACTCCTATACCAAGCGATTCACCTCTCTTTCACATTTGGTGCTTGGGTGGTGCCTCTCGATTGCGCCGACAGGAGCGTGGATCGCGGTTCGGGGTGCGATCGACTCCCCCATCCCGCTTCTCCTCAGCCTGGCGGTCCTGCTCTGGACCGCGGGATTCGATATCCTCTACGCTTGCCAGGATCAGTCTTTTGACGTTGAGGCGGGGCTCCACTCGATTCCCCAGCGATTTGGCGTGGCTGGGGCCTTGCGCATCGCGCGCGGGCTGCATCTGGCTATGTTCGGGGTCCTGCTGATCCTCTCCTGGTGGAGTGAACTCCGATGGATGGGACTGCTCGGAGTGGGAATCGCCGGGGTGCTCCTGGTCCATCAGCACCGTCTAGTGCGCGCTGACGACCTCTCGCGCCTCAACGCCGCCTTCTTCACCACCAATGCCTACGTCAGTGTCATCCTCTTCGTGGCGATTGCCGCAGACCTTCTCTTTCAGTCGAGGGGCACTGTATGACCACCAGGGCGGATTGGCCCCTACACCCAGCCCAGTGGAGATGGCGACGGATGGCGTTGTCGGCGGGCATTTGTCTGGTCTCGAGCCTTCCCATCGCCGCACAGCCCACCGTCCAATCGAATGGACACCCGGCGGAGGAGGAGACGCACAAGCGACACGAATACGCTCCGCTCCGCAAGGCCCGGGTCGAGGTCGTCGACTTCGAGATGCCGACGCTGGAGGGTACTCCACTCCAATTCCGTGAGTTGATCCAAGAGGCCAAAGTGGTGCTGGTCCACTTCTTCGCTACCTTCTGCCACAACAGCAATTATGATGTGCGCACGATCAATGATCTCTATCGGGCCTACCGGGAACAGGGATTGGTCGTCATTGGAGTCTGCGAATATTCGACGGCCGCGCAGTTGCGTCGATTTCAAGAGCGCCACCGTCCGGAATATCCGATCGTCCTGGAAGGAGAGGGGACCCGCGAGGATCGGGAGCGAACTCTCCACTATCGCTATCGTCGCCAAGTCGGCGACCAGCGCCATTGGGGAACCCCCTTCAACCTCTTCCTGGAGAAGTGGTCGTCGGATCCGAAGAAGCCGGTCCTGACGCGAAAAGTCAAGGTGGCCACCGGAGAGCTGATCCGGGCCGAAGTCGACGCGATGTTGCGCCGCCGACTTGGAGAGCCTCGCCAGGAGAAGAGCAACGAGCCCCTCCCAGGATCATCCGCCGAGGGAACAGCCAACTAGAGGGAGATTTGTGCGATGAACCCAGCGAACTACCTTGTGGATCAAAGCCTCGCCCCGATCGCCGAGCGCGTGATGGCGGGAGAGCGCCTCTCGTTCGAGGAGGGGATGGCCCTCTTCCGCAGCCATGACCTCCACGCGATTGGGCGGCTCGCCGACGTGGTCCGCCGTCGTCGCCACGACCGCACGACCTACTTCAATGTCAATCGGCATCTCAATCCAACCAACTACTGCTACGCCGATTGCAAATTTTGCGGGTTCTTCGTCAAGCACAATCAGGAGGGTGGTTACACGCACAGCATCGACGAGTGCCTCAAGATTGCCCGCGACGCCTGTGCCGAAGGGGCAACCGAGCTGCACATCGTCGGCGGCCTCAACACACGACTGCCCTTCGCGTACTACACCGACCTGCT